>JAQVHG010000118.1 GCA_028696365.1 Methanofollis sp. | reverse complement strand
CAGTGGAGGGCCGACTACCCCGGAACCGTGACCCCCGACGCCCCTGTATTCGTCAGCAACCAGCGGCGGCCCCTACAGTATCAGGGTTTGCGCAAACAGTTGAAAGTCATCGCTCGCCGAGCCGGTGTGAAGAAGAGGATAACGCCACATATATTCCGGCATTCGCGGATTACACACCTAATTCGAGAGGGATACCAGGAGAGTGTGATCAAAAAAATGATGTGGGGCAACCTCGCGACCGAGATGTTCCAGACGTACGCCCACCTGACCGATGCCGACATTGACGACGAGATCGCCGCGCAGAACGGGATCAAACCCCCCGCCGCAAAGGAGCAGGCCGAATGCCTGGAGCCCCGACAATGTCCGAGGTGCTACACCGTGAACCCCCCGACCCACGACCACTGTTCAAAGTGCGGGTTTGCCCTCACCGCTCAGGCTGTGGAGGACGTGCGGATCGCAGAGGAGCAGGCCGAACTCACCCCGGAGTACCAGGCGGTTTATGACCGGGTCATGCGCGATCTTCAGGCGGCGGGGGTGTCACCCTCTCAGAGCAATGAGAAGTGACCCGGCGTGTGTACCATGATCTGTCACATGTGTCACATGTGTCACAGGCGGCGGGGCAGGTGGTGGACTAAAATAAATATTAAATGTAGTAAATATAGGATAAATGAAGAGTATATAACAATCAAAGGTCAAATTAGGATGTGCCCCAACAAGGTGGATCAAAAATGGTTGCACTCTTTGAAAAGGAGGTGTTTCAAAGATTCGGTATCATTGATGTAATCGATATAATTCTAATATGATTATATAGCAAGGCACGTCGAACAACATTGTAGGAGACCATAGATCATGAAAACAATTGTGCTGAAAGGTGCGGCGAAGGAAACGCAGTCCGTGCATTCCTCGGTCCGCCTCCCAGCAGACGTCCACGCGTATGCAAAACGGCGCGGGATCAATCTGTCCAAGACTCTCGCGGCAACCATTGCCGCATTTAGGGATGAAGAGAGAGAAAACGGAACCGGGAAAACGGCTACCAACCTCGCCCCGGTTCCCGCTGCCCAATGCAATCCTCGTGAAAACCACGATGATACCTCCCCGTCAGGAGGTATGGGTAAGTGAATATCCGCACTGTTGGCACTTATAACCATCGGCCGACACTGTCCGCATGCAAAACCGACTCCACCGTCTGTGGGGATGCAGGCCGATACCCCTGGTGCCCGATCGAGGTTCTGGAGGCTGTCCCGCCGGGAGAGAACAGAACCCTCTATGGCAAGATGCATGCCCTTCGGTGTGAGGGTGTCAGACCTGAGGAGGGAAGAGCGTGACCTCCCCTACTCCCCATCCAAGGCCGATTCCAGGATTCACGATCACCCGTGACACCTTGAATCACATGGCCCCGCTTCACCGTCTGGCGGCCGCCGAACTGATCCGAAAGGGAAAGTGGGGCCTCGTGGAGGATGACCACACCGGGCAGGCGGTGAGCCTATGACCGAGACCGCCGACGACCGGATCGCTACAGCGAAGGCGGCCGGGTGGACGGTAACCCGTTCTGAGGGTCCTCAGGAAAAGAAGCCCAATCCACCGAGTACCAACGCACGAGAGCAGGCGCAATCCTCAGGGTGTGATGGATATGACCTGGTGGGAGATACCCCCGGCCACATTCCCAGGTCTATGATGGTGGCCCCACGGTGGGTAGTTTGGCTCACCGAGTATCGGGACGGTAAACCGACCAAGGTTCTTTACGACCCGACGACCGGAACAAGGGCGAGCAGCACCGATCCCGCCACGTGGACGACCTATGAGGAGGCCGCCAAGGTTCTGGATCATTATGCGGGAATCGGTTTTGTTCTCGGTGGCGGGTGGCTGGGAATCGACTGGGATCACGTCCGCGACCAGAAGACCGGGGAGTGGAAACCCGGGGTCCTGGAAGAGATCATGAGCGTGGGATCATATGCCGAAGTCTCGCCCTCAGGGACCGGGGCCCATGTCATCACCCACGGTGTGAAGCCAGGTCAGCGGTGCAGGCGTGGGGACCTGGAGATCTACGAGCACGGCCGGTTCTTCACGGTCACCGGCGACCACATCGGCGGGACGCCTACCGAAGTCCTGGATGCCCGGCCGGGAAGTATCGAGGCCCTCTATGCGAAGGTCGCTGACCCAGAGAAGGAGCGGACCGCCACACCGGAGGAGAAGACCCCGCCGACCCTGCCCCCTGTAACAGGCAGACCGGCCCGCACCGACGACGAAGTGATCACACTTTGCGTTCGCGGCAAGACCGGCGACAAGTTCACCCACCTGTGGGGAGGGGACGCCAGCGAATACGGCGGGGACGCCAGCGCCGCAGACCAAGCGCTCTGCAACATCCTCGCGTACTACACCGACCTGAACGTCCCGCAGATGGACCGGCTCTTCAGGCAATCCGGGCTCATGCGGCCGAAGTGGGACGAGCACCGGGGATCGGAGACGTACGGTGAGATCACCCTCTCCACGGCGATTCGTGGGGCACGTAGCACCTACTCCAGAGATAGTGCTGCGGCAAAGACAGGAGGCGGCAAGAAGAAGGCAAAGCCTGAGGAAGAAGAAGAAGAGCCTCCGAAATTGAAGCCTTACGTGATCACCGACACGGGAATCTTTCTGGACGTGATGACGGCCGACCGGCGTTTCCTCTTCGCGGGTGTGGATGATGAAGGCACCCTCACTTTCCACGAGACTGTGGTGGACCGCTTCGGCGAGGTGGTTCACCCGCGTCCCCTGGACCGACACCCGGACACAGGTGACCTGGTGGAGATCGTCGGACTCCCCCGGAAGGAAGAGATGGAGGCCGCCACCCTTCTTGACCCGACCGACCTCTACGATATGATCGTCCGCCACCTCTTCAAGTACACGGATGTGAAAGACGACGAATATCAACTGTTTTGCTATTACATCCTGTATTCGTGGGTGTTTCAGAAGTGTAATACCGCGCCCTACCTGAGGTTGATCTCAGACACCGGCAAAGGAAAGAGCAGGATCGCCCGCGTGGTATCTGACCTGTGTTTCTACCCGGTCACCGCCGGAGGAGCGAGCAGCCACAGCGGGATCATGCGATACAACGAAAAATGGAAGGGAACCCTCAGGATCGACGAATCCGACCTTTCTGGCGGTGCCGAGAACCCGCTAATCAAATTCTTGAACTTGGGTTTTGAACGCGGGCAGTATTACATTCTCAGCGACAAGAACGACCCGAAAAAACAAGAGTTCTTCGACCCCCACGGCCCAAAAGTGATCGCCATGAGGCAGCCCTTCGGCGACGTGGCGACAGAAGGCCGGTGTTTGTCGGTATCGCCGCACGAGACCCAGCGCAAAGATATACCCGTGGATCTGGACAGCGCCTACACAGGGGAGATGCAGCGGGTCCGGGCCCACATTGCGGTCTTCATCCTCAACCACTGGAATGAGATCGACGGCGAGAATCTCATGGACTGCACCGATATCGACGTGGAAGGCAGATTGAAGCAGATGATGCGCCCCCTCAGTGTCGTGCTTCAACTCTACCCCGACGGTGAAGAACGCTTCCGGGGGTATATGAAGGTCCGGCAGGCCGAACTCAAGAAACAGCGTGCACTCTCGTGGGAAGGGAGTATCTTCAACACCGCGCTCTCCCTCGCGACCGGGGACACCACATCGGACGACAATCCGAAGTACGCACAATTCTATGACCCCAGCGACCAACTCCAGGCCGTCACGCCCGCCATGCTTGCGGACACGTTCAAGGCGTCTGCAAAGTCGATAACCACCGCCCTTACCGGAATCGGAATGGACATCGAGCGGCGGCGGATAGAAATCTACAAATCAATCCCCGTGAACGGCATTGACGTCAAGGAACCCGCCGGGAAAAAGCAGGTGCGGACCTACACGGTTCCATCCCCTCAGGTGTGGAGCGAGATCACCCGGCGGTACTGGTACGACCCTGAAAGGCCAGATGCGAAGGCCCCCCCGTGCCCGGAGATTCTCAGAGGACGACACTGGGGAGCAAACTCCCAGGCCACCCTCTCTGAGGAGGGGAGGACATGAGCACGACGGGAGTAGATGCCCCGCAGGACGCGCACCCCGGCCCGTGGTATGAGATGCCGGAGCGATGGTTTGCGTATCTGCGCGGCGGTCAACGCGCCTGGGGATTCTCGAATATCCTGACCGGTGACCGTCCGGGGATCTACCGGTCGCGCCTGAGGAGCGACGCGGACCTCGTTTCCCCGTTTGCCATCGCGCGGGTGCGGCGGCATCCTGGCGACCCGGTAACTTACGATGTGGTCATGTGCAACCCACAGACCCGTGAACAGATTGAAGTTACCCGGGCCGACGCCGACAGAATCGCAGATGCGGTGAACGCCAGGTGTGGCTACCCACGCGCCCGCATGAAACCCGCGATCTACTCGATCTTGACGTCCTTCTTCTGGAGAACGGTTGACCGGCGACGGTAAACCCCTCCTTCTATTTTTGAGACAGTCCGATACTGCAACTTCACCAGGACCGGCGCCGGGTCACCTCCCGGACCACCCACACCCCACAAAATCGATGATGCGGGGTTCAAAGGCCCAGGCAGGCGGCAGAATACAAAAAAACCTGTGGAAAAATATCAGAGGATAGTTTACCTCGATCGAAGAACCCCTGGCCGTTCACGGGCCGATATACTCGACGGAGTGCGCTTCTTCTTGAGGATTGAAAAAGAGTTATTCCTTCTGGGGTTTTTCATCCTCGGGTTCTTCGACGAGGATACATTGAACCTTACGCCCCAGCCACCGCTTCGGAACCTGGACCGCCGCACCGTTCCCCGATTTGACGGCTCTCTTCTCCAGCTGTTCATAACCTGTGACGGTGGCAGTGAATGTTTGCATGTCCATACTATGGAAGGACAAAGTATATATCATTACACCGTCAATACAATGTACGGACATTGAGGGCGAGACAGATGGAAAAAATGGGCAAAATCGCGCGGGTTCACAAGGCCCTGAGAATCGAACTGGACGCCCGGCCGGGTGCAGAACTCGTGGTCGGTGCGGGGGACGTGAAGCGGTTGATCAATGACGGGGCGACGGTCCGGGTCTACCAGGTCACCCGGTCCGCCGATGTGGACATCATCGAGGATGTCGGTGCGGCATACCCGACCCGCAGCGGCCGAGGGATCGCCGTCAACATAACGGCCGGGGCACCCCTCCTCCCGGTCATCTACGCGAGCAAAGCACAGGTCGAGGCGGTCCATGCTGGCCTCAGGTCGGCGGCCGTGGTCAGCGGCCCTGAGGACCTCAGGGTTCCACACCGCGAGGAGAGGAGGAGCATCGACCGGGGCTTGAAGCGCGGCTTCGGTGACGCGGGCAACCCGCCAGTGAGAAAGAGGGACCACACTTCTTTCAGGGTGATCGCGTGACCCCGCCGCGCCGGTATCTGTGGAGGACCGCACGCGGCAGCACCTACCGCGCCCAGGGTATCCCCGCGAGACAGCCCGACGGCAGGGTTGTGGTCACCACTGATAGAGAAACCCGGATCGAGAGAGTGCACCTTCCCGCCGACCCTCTCCGGTACCCGGCCGGGTGGTACCTACGGGTCGCGGGTCCCCACGGTGATGAATGGTCGGTCGGTCCGTTGGTGTGGGGGAGGAACGACCCGGCACCCACAACTCCACCGGCTATCACGCCGCCGGGGTGCGTGGAGGACTTCGGAACCGTTGTCCTGGCAGACCCCGACCGATACGCCCGGCACCTCGAATCTGAGCGGGACGATGTAGCCTTCCTTGCGGACTGGAACGCCGCCCGCGACCTCGACACGGTGGTGTGGACTCCCGATGACGGCCACCCGGCCCGAGGGAGGACATACACGGGTGAGGAAGGCACCCCGAAAGCGTGAGAAAATGTCGGTCTACATGTCAGGACTTCGTCAAGCGCCCGAGAACACCCATATAGACGACATCGCCTAACTTCAACTCCTCACCCCGGCGGCGGGACCGCCCAACCCCGCCGCCCTTCTTTTATGGTTCCTACCCACACCTGAGAGGTGTGCACCCCTTCCTGTGTGACAGTTGTGACGGGTGTGACAGATTATGGTACACACACCATCTTTCTAACAGCGTGGAGTAGAAATGATAGTATTTCGTGTGGATAGTTACGGGGCGGACCATATCGCACCATATCGCACCATATCGCACCATTTCAGGGAAGCGCGCCACTCACTTGAAAAGACGGCACACCAACCCCGAACCATAGATACCCCCTCACTTCACTCATTGATGTGGATCGCCACCTGGCCCGGGTGGTTCGGTTGGTGGCGCGCATGCTGTGCGGTTGACCGGTTGGTGCGCGCTATCGTCGATCTCATATCACGCGGTTGATGTGGATCGTTGCGGATCATTGCGGATCAAAAAATACGCGTTGTGGAACACCCCAACGAGATGTGTATCATAGACTTTTTCGTGATATGTCTGCGACATGGCCTTTTACGGCGGGGGTGGTTTGCGCGACGTCGCGCGAACATTTGCGGGTATCGCGCCACATGATGTGGAGGGGGATCTGACCCCGGGTGACCGCATTACCGCTCAGATCATCAATATCGATCATGTGGTCACCTGCGGTGACGGGCTCGTCTCCACACCTGAGGAGAGTGCGTCTGACCCCTGTGACACTTGTGTCGCTTGTGACAGATCTATGTACACACACTCTCTTTCTAACAGCGTGGAGTAGAAATGATAGTATTTCGTGTGGATGATCACAGAAGGAGATGGAGACAGGAGAGAAGTGCGCCGCCGTGAAGAGGGTCGGAGGCAATCCCTTTCTGTATGGGGGGTATGATCGCCTGCGGTCAGACATTATTGGACATCAAAATCATAAGAAAAGGCACGGA
>JAQVHG010000117.1 GCA_028696365.1 Methanofollis sp. | reverse complement strand
AGACCCAGTGCCCGTCCTTTGCCTGGATCCGATATTCGACATCATACTGAGGGTAATCCCCTGCAAGATAGGAAGCAAGGGCTGAGCAGACCACAGGAGAGTCATGAGGGTGGATCATTGCCTTCCATGTCGCACAATTCGCCTTTAATTCTGAGAGAAAATACCCCAGCATCCCGGCCCATCTTTCGTTCAGGACAAAATGCCCTGACTCCATATTCCAATCCCAAATCCCAAGATTTGCCCCATTCACGACAAGCCTGAGGCGTTCCTCCCGCTCTTTGAGTGCTTCTGCCACTTTATTCTGTTCGGTGATGTCGATTACCGAAGCAATACTTTGCTTAGTCCCTGGGATCACCGAAACTGTCAGGAGGAGACAGAGACGGCGGCCATCCCGCGCAATTGCAGTACACTCATAATTCCGAGGAACTGATACCCCATCTTCTCTCCTTTGGGCGTGGTATTCCAGCATCTGCTCCTGGTCTTCCTGCACAATCAGGTCAGTCCACCGCATCCGACCCTCAAGTTCATCTCTCCGGTAGCCGAAAAGCCGTTCCATCTCCGAGTTGACCAGAACAAATGTGGTGTCTTCGGCGACCAGAACCATCGCCGTTCCAGTGTTCTCAAAGATCGTCTGGTAGGTTTCCACCGACCGCCTGAGTTCTTCCTCCAGTCTCCTGCGCTCGGTAATATCGCGTGCAATAGAAAGGACAGCGGGTCGTCCCTCGTACTCGATGAGATGCCAGTTCACCTCGGTCGGGATCACCCGACCGTCCCGTGTAAGATGGTCGGTCTCATAGATGACCTGCCCGTTCTCGAAGAGGGTGTTGATCCGCCCGGCCACCCTCTCCCGATGAACAGGAGCGTTGATCTCAACCCTGTTCATCGTGAGCAATTCATCTCTCGAATATCCCAGCCGTTCACATGCGACCCTGTTTACCTCAAGAATATGTCCATCGCGATCGAAGATGGAGATCGCATCACTCGCTGCCTCAAAGAGCATCCGGTATTTTGCTTCAGAGGTACGGAGAGCTTCTTCAGCACTTTTCTGTTCATTGATATCCCTGGTAACCCCAACAAAATACAGAACTTCACCGTCTTCATCGAGGACCGGTATTTTAGTGGTATCAAAGGTAAAAAGGCTCCCGTCTTCATTCTCCACCGACTCCAATGAAGTGACGATGGTCCGTTCTCTGAGAATTCGGGTGTCGGTCAGTTCGCACTGGGCGGTAAAAGCAGGAGGGAGGAACTCCTCGCTTTTCTTCCCGATGATCTCTTCTTTTGGTAACCCTGCAATCTCAGCAAGGGCATTGTTCACGACGAGATACCTCTTTTCGCGATCCTTAAAATACACAAGTTCTGGAAGAGTGTCGAGGAGGAGGTTGAACCTCCGATTAGCCTCCCTGATCTTTTTCTCATTCTCGATCCGCTCGCTGATATCGCGTATCACCAGGAGAACGACCTCTGAGCCGTTCTGCTCATAGAGGTGAGCACTGACTTCGACTGGCAGTTCTTTTCCGTCCGGTCTGACAAGAGTAATTTCAGCAGTGACCTGCCTCTCTTCTCGAAGAGTTAAGATAATGGACGAATGCCTTTCCCATTCAGATCCCATAAGGAAATCCGCGAAGAATCGACCGGTCAGATCCTCCCACGAAGACCCGAACATAGAGCAGGCCTCTCTGTTGACGTCGATTATCCGGCCAGGGAGACCGTCCTCTTTGATCTCATGGAGCAGAACAGCATCATTGACCCTGTTGAGAAAGGCATGGAATCGGACCTCTCCAGTTGTGCGGAGGATGAGAAGATTATGAGGCATACCCCAGAGTTTGAACTCTCTCGCGGTGATGACACACTCAACTGAGGTGCCGCCTTTGCACAGGAGGCGCACCCCTATCTCCCTGCATGATCCTGATTCTTCCAGCCCACGGACAAGAGTGAGATAATCATCAGTATCAGTCCAGATCCCAGACTGCTCCGGAGTCTTCCCTAGAGCCTCTGAAGGACTGTAACCTAGCAGGTCGTAGAACGCCTTGTTGGCCATAATGCACCGACCGTCCTCTGCGGCGGTAATAACCATGGCTGTAGGGCTGATGTAAAACATCTCTCTGAAGACACATTCGTCAGACTGATGCTGCCTGAGGGGCGAAAATAGCGCAACAACAACCTGGTTGCCGTCACTGCCACCGCAGAGGAGTCTACCTGAGACCGGAACCTCCCTTCCCTGCACAGTTATCAGAGAAATCCTGACTTCACCAGATACTTCACCCTCTGCCACCTGTACCAGGAGCCCAGAGAAGTGAGCACAATCTGAAGGGGCAACTATGGAATCAACAGCGATGGGTGTCTGCCCATTCCCATATCCAAGCATCTCTCTGGCAGCATGGTTGAGATGAAGAACCCTGCCATTCGAGGAGAGACAGAAGAAGAGATCATCCCCGTATTCGTGCAACTGGACCCAATCGGTGCCAGGCACAGACCAGGGGGAGCACATGGTCTCATGGTCATGGAGGTCAGACGGGTTCACGTCTATGATAGGTAGTTCTCATTCCCATATAATATATCGTCATAATCAAAGCTGGATCTATTCGCTATATCTAAATTAGACAAATAATTATCGATTAATCTCCTTTTTCAAAAAAATGATACGATACGCGCTCTTCCAGGTTAAAAAGTCTTCATGATCATTTCAATGAGGTGAGATGCCGGTTATGGGCCAGCATCAGGTCGGTCCTTGTGATAAAACCAACTAGGTGTCCAGGATCCCCCTCCACAATTACTGGGAGGTGATGGATGTCCCGGTCCATCATGAGTTCCAATGCCTCCTCCAGAGTTTGGTTCTCAGAGACAGTCACCACTGGTGTACTCATCGCCTCATGTACAGGACGGGAGAGGTCACCGGCGGCAAGGAGGGCTCTGACGTCCCTTGTCGTGATGATCCCAACAATCTGATCGCCGTCAAGGACTGGATAGCCGGTGTGCTCTGTAGAGTTGATCAGGTCGAGGACTTTCCGGCAGGTGTCTTCTGGTGTGAGAGTAATAAGAGAAGAGCGGGGGACCATGACGTCTTTCACCCTGATTCCCTCCAGAATATCCACCTCGTACTCCCCGCGGTGGGCACGGGAATGTGCCTTGGTGCGCACCTGCTCGATAAAGATCGTCTCCTCGCCAGTGAGAACATAGGCGACCGCCACCGCACCCATCGCAGGGACAAAGAGCGAGAAGTTGCCGGTCATCTCTACCACCATGATCATCACGGCGATGGGAGCGTTGGAGATGGCGCCAAAGAAGGCGATCATCCCGACCACCACAAACCCTGGCACCACTTCTGGAGGCACATAGGAGGGAGCCAGCAGATGAAACGCCGCCCCAACCGCACCGCCGGTAGCGGCACCGATGACCATGCCTGGGGCAAATACTCCTCCACTCCCCCCCGATCCAATGGTCAGCGAGGTGGTGAGGATCTTAACCAGAGGTATGAAGAGGAGGACCGAGAGGGGAAGCATCGAGTACAGGGCAAGTTGGATGAAGCCGTACCCGGTGCCAAGTCCAGCAAGCCCGACGATTGCGGATTCAGGAGAGAGATAGATGAGGCAGACAACGAGCAGGCCGGTGAGGAAGGCTCCGGTGACAGGTTTGATGTGTTTTGGGAGGTGATGACGCTCGAAAAATCTTGTAAAGACCTTCTTAGTCCCATAGAATGTCCTGATGTACAGGAGGCCCACCCCTGCACAGACTACGCCGAGGAGCAGGAAGAGCGGGATCTGGGCAACTGTCCACTCGACACCGACGGGATAGAAGACAGGATCAAAGCCTTCAACACTCCCAAAGATCGCATACCCGATGACTGAGGCCAGAAATCCGGGGATGATCGCGTCGGCTTCGAAGTCACGGGTATACAGCACTTCTGCCGCAAGGATCGCCCCCCCGAGCGGGGCCTTGAAGATCGTACCGATGCCGGCGCCGATCCCGGTGGCAAGGGCGATCCGCCGCTCGCGCTCTGAAAGCCCAAGATAGTCCGCGACCATCGAACCAAATCCAGCCGACATCTGGGCAGTCGGCCCTTCACGTCCTGCACTCCCACCAGTAGAGATGGTGATGACGGCAGTGAGGGCTTTGAGAAGAGGGATACGGTGCCGGATCCGCCCCTCCCCATGAAAGGCCTTGATCGCGGCATCGGTCCCGTGCCCCTCAGCCTCAGGTGCATAGGTGTAGACAAGAAGACCAGAGAGAAGACCACCCAGACAGATCACCGGGATGATCAGCCAGGGTTCAGGGGGCGCAGACCAGAGGGCGATCTCAGCCATGTTCTGCCCCTCTTCAGGGATTTGAAACCCTACGATATTCCCCATACAAAACCGGGTCCCGATTTTGAGGGCTTCAAAGAAGACTAGTGCTCCTACTCCAGATATAACCCCAACGATCACGGCGATCAGAAAGACCCGTTGAAATGGGGTGGCGCCATCTGACATGAAGTATGTACTTAGCCAGAGAAAGAAGAAAAATAATTTCCCAATATCAGGGGAGCACATCTGGATCAGGGCGTACGTCTCACATGTGCCGGGGGTGAAGATCTGCGCGCTGCGGCGAGCACAAGTCGAAGAAAGCAGACTTGAGTCTCCTAATCAGCATGATTTTTTCACCACTAGAGATAAAGATCATTTACATTATTGATAGGTTAAATTGATGATATGAACGCATGAACAAGCCCTTTAGGAGCCTAAAATTGGAAGTTACTCTCCATCACAGGATAATTTAGAAAGTCTTTAATAATATCTCGGGAGAGTGTAGAATGACCTATACAGAAAGACTTTATAGAGTTGGTATAGGTCGGACGTTTAAGAGGTGTAAAGTAATGGTGTTCCATCCTCCAGTAGCGATTGTCGCAAAGGCAGGCGACACGGGAAAATACAAAGTATCCCTGCCAGCCTGGAACATGATCCTGAGAGGGTTCATGTCAGGCGCCTATATTGCCATGGGTGCCGGGCTTGCAACGGTCTGTAGCACGGGCGTCGGAGACGCCATGGGTGCAGGTTTTGGAAAGTTTATCCTGGGCGCGGTCTTCCCCGTCGGGCTTATCATCACAATCTTAACAGGTGCTGAACTCTTCACCGGAGATGCGATGCTTGCCCCGATGGCTGCGTTCATTCACAAGGTCTCATGGGCCGGCGTGATCAATCTGTGGATCTGGGTCTACATCGGCAACCTCATCGGTTCGCTCTTCTACGCATTCCTGATGGCATACGGCCCGCTGACCTCTTGGTCGGCTACAGGTGGCGTAGCGACCGCATTTGGTGTGACTGCCGTGAATATTGCTGCAGGAAAAGTCGCATATACCACGGGTATGGGGTACCTGTCACTCCTGCTCAAGGCTATCGGCTGTAACTGGCTCGTCAACCTGGCCATCCTTCTTGGGATCTGTGCTGACGATGCTATCGGCAAGATCGTCGGGATCTGGTTCCCGATCATGGCTTTCGTCTCCTCCGGGTTTGAGCACTGTGTCGCAAACATGTACTTCATCCCGGCAGGCATCATGACCATCCCATACCTGTCCCCTGATCAGGCACTCGCCATCGGCGCTGCAAAGATCCAGGGTCTCAACTGGGTGACGATGTGGACCAATAACATCATCCTCGCAACCATCGGTAACATCATCGGTGGTCTGCTCTTCGTGGGTGTGATCTACTGGGTCGCCTTCAAGAAGGAGATCGCAGCACTCAAGTGAGTGCAGTGCAGATGAGTACCGTACAATGGAAATCGGTAACGTAAATGTACGAATATCGGCCCTCCCATTGGCCGTGTTCGTCTTTTTTTTGCTTGTGGTCATTGCAAGTGTCGTCATTACAGGAGACTACTCGATCCTTCTCTGGACTGTCCCGACGCTGGTCCTCTTGCTGATCATTCCCGCTGCCCTCAACTACATGAGCCAGAACCAGTACATCGATCTGGTCCCGGTCTATGAGCGTGAGGCAAAGGACTACAAGGTCAGGATGATCAACGAGAGCATGCTCAACAAACCGGTCAGGATCAAGGGCGTCGTGGAACGGGCTTCATTCAAGTTCCTCAACAGACCACAGTTCACGGTCGCCGACCGAACAGGGGCGGTCTCGGTGAAGATGTTCACCTCTCCCCAGGAGGACATCAACAAGGACGACATCGTCGAGGTACTCGGCATGGTGATCCGCCGCTTTGTGGTGGCCGGAGAGCCGGTGATCAACTGCGTCTCGATCAGAAAAATCGATGCAGAAAAGAAGAAGTGATCATCTCTCCTCTGGGACGAGGAGATCACTTCTTTAGGATTTGTAGAACTTTTCTCACTTTTGCTTGAAAGCATATTCCAAAATTCTCTGGGATTGAAGATCTCCTCGAACTGAAGTGCTTCCTTCCAGAAATTCTAAACGCTATCCTCGACTGGGGGGCTTGCTGCTCGAAGATCAAAGATCTTCTCAAGCTCGCTGGCGCTCGCACCTCCCGGACCCCTCGCCGATAAAGATTGGCGGAGGATTGCGTCCAGTCTTCATGATCTTTTCTCTGAGCATATCCAAAAACTCCCAGAGGCTTGACCATCGTCTTGAACTAAAGTCTTTCCTTCCTGGAGTTGCCCAATCCTCCACCGGGGGCGAGTGCCGCCCGGACCCCCGGGAGGAAGATAGGGGCGGGAAGGCATCACGGGCAACTGTGACGAGAGTGCTGCCATCCTCGACCTATATATCGTGGTGCGGGGGTTTGGGGGGCGGCACGCTTCTCGCCACAGAACCCCTCAAGAAGATTTCCACAATGTCCAGGGACCAACGATCTTCTCGACCCCTCCATTCTTTCACTTTGCACACCGTCCCCGAAACTTCGCACCAGGGAGGTGCAAACCAGGAACTCCTAGGCAGCAATCCGGGAGCCTTTGCAATGC
>JAQVHG010000116.1 GCA_028696365.1 Methanofollis sp. | reverse complement strand
TGTGTAGAAACCCTCATAGACCTGTCAGAGTAGCCTTCTGATCACGTGCCTTCCCGGCCCCGATCGCGCCAGGAGTCTGGGATCAGGCCCCCAGCAAGAGATTAGGGGAAGGCAGTGAGGCACGTCCACACCAAAAAGCGTGAGGAATTCTACACAGCCAATCTTATGGGTTTTCAGGCGGTGGAATCTCAGGCGGCCTCTGCCGACGGAGGAGCAGGTACGGGAAGAGGAGCACCACTGCAACCGTCACCCAGATTGAGCCGAAGATATAGAGGAGTTGCTCTTGTCCAGGGTCATAATAGCGGACCTCAGCATACCTGGCCTTCTCCCACCTGATCGTGGATGTCCCATCCTCTTCTTCATCCACCTCCGCGCCGGTGCTTGTCCAGCCAATGATAGGGTTGGATACCTGGAGACCTTCTGGCAAGGTGACGGTGATATTGGAAGACTCAGTCATGAGGATCTGGAGATCCCTGTTCTTGACGTCGGACTCATAGCGCACAGTCACATTGCCCTGCTCAAAGGAGACAGTGTTTTTGTCTTTCCATGTATAGGTGCAGTTTGTCCCACACTCCCCTGAGACTGTGACATCTCTCACTTCCAGGGGGATGGTTTCTCCAAGAAGTCCGGGCTTCCAGAAGGAGTATTCACTCTCGTTGACGAGGGTGACCGCCCCCTGGTAGGCATCGCCTCCAGGGAGCACCTCGACTGTTGCATCAAGGGCCGAGGCCGGCACCGCAAGCGCGATTACAAGTGCAAGACAGAGAGCAAGGCCTGCTCGGTGGCCTCGATCTCGATCGGAGGCTGACATTGTTTGATCACCGTTTCAGGGTCTTTGAGGAGGTGACCGGTCACGACACAGACGATCCGCTCATCCCTGTCGATCGCCCCCTCCTCAACAAGTTTCTTGATCCCCGCAACTGAGGCCGCAGAGGCGGGTTCGACCCCGATCCCCTCCTTCTGGGCAAGGTCTCGCTGCATGCTGAGGATCTCTTCGTCGGTCACCGCTGCAGCCGTGCCGCCGGTCTCCCTGATTGCGGTCAGGGCCTTCTCGGCATTGACGGGTGCACCGATCCTGATCGCGGTGGCCACCGTCTCAGGATTCGCCTGTGGCACGACCTCTGGGAGATGACCTTCGACGGCCTGCACCACAGGCTGCGAACCGGCCGCCTGGATCCCGGTCATCATCGGGAGACGGTCGATGAAGTCGAGGCTCTCGAGTTCGCGCAGACCTTTGTAGACTGCAGAGATATTGCCTGCGTTCCCGACTGGCAGGACAAAACGATCAGGGACATCTCCAAGTTGGTCGACAGCTTCGAACCCGATAGTTTTCTGTCCCTCAAGCCGATAGGGGTTGACCGAGTTCAAGAGATAGATCCCGTGTTTGATGCAGAGTTCGCGGACCAGTTCAAGGGCGCGGTCAAAGTTGTCCCTGATCGCGATCACCTTTGCTCCGTGCATCAAGGCCTGTGCGACCTTGCCAAGGGCGACTTTGCCTGCCGGGAGGAGGACGACTGCCGGGATCCCACCCTTCGCCGCATACGCGGACAGACTGGCTGAGGTGTTGCCGGTGCTTGCACAGGCCACACTCTTCATCCCGAGTTGGAGGGCCATCGAGACTCCGACGGTCATCCCGCGGTCCTTGAAGGAACCGGTCGGGTTCATCCCTTCGTGCTTAGCATAGAGGTGCGGGAGACCAAGTTCTTCGCCGATCCGCTCCAGGTGGTAGAGGGGCGTGCCCCCTTCCTGGAGGCTGACCGGCTTGATGGTGACCGGGAGTATCTCCCGGTAGCGCCAGACCGAGAGGGGGCGGCGGTCCCACTCGTCCCTGGTCACAGAGATGGTATTCAGATCATATTCAACGGTGAGCAGGTGCCCACACTTTGGACATGTATAAATGATCTCGCCGGGCGCGTATTCGGCACCACAGTGGATGCACGAGAGACGATACATATGAGAATGTTAGTTGTCCGGGTAGATGAAAATTCGGCTTGGGGGAGGGCATCACGATTGGTCTGGATTGATACTAGTGCCGAAAACTTCAGCCAGCAGATCTGCTCATGAGACAAAGGTCCAGAAGAGTCCCACCTGAGGGACGATCCAGATCCTTCATGAAGATGAGAGGCCACTCTCCAACGTTCTCTTTTCCAGGAGGAGGGAGAGAGTTCTTGATCAAGGGGCCGCCACCCCCGACCTGTCTTATCTCTTCGCCGCGAATATAATGAGCGATGACTATTTGAGAAAATCTTTCATTTTCTGAATCTGTAAAATTCCTCTTGATGAATCTCTCTGTCGGGGGGCGTGCCAGTTGCCAGCCCCCCAAACCCCCCGCGACATGATAGGTCGTGGACGGCAATCCCTCTTCAGGGAGTTTGAATATACCTTCCAGGCTCAATTTTCATCCCAGGGATCCGGGGGAAGAGCCTCCGGCGTGATCGATGTGGGAAGGCACGTTGTTCTCACAGGGCGCACCCAATTGTCGAATCAACACCGCAATCTCGCGCCAGGGGGCGCGTTGCCCCTGGCCCTCCTTTGGAAGAGGATGGAAGGGTGGCAATTGAAAAAGACCATCCTTTGCGTTCCCTCGTGCCTGATTCTACAGATTTAAAATGCCACAATCTATTACTCTATCTCCCAAACTTGCTGACGACCAGGAAGACCACCCAGAGCACAGTGGCCAGCACCGCCCCACTCCAGGGGACGAACTCAGCAGGTATCATGCCAATGACAGAGGCCACAAAAGTACCGACCGCCCCCACGCTCATCACCCCAGCGTAGAGCATCGGTCTGCGGTCGCCGTTGCCGGTAGTGATCCGCCCCCTTGTCCGGTGCTCTGAGAAGGGGAAGAGCCAGGCAACCCCACTCTTCGTGCATGAGTCCTCGAGGAGGTGGAAGACCGCCCCGCCAAAGAGGCCGAGGAGGAAGGCTTGAACTGTCCCGTTCCAGGAAAAACCTAACAGTGCTGTCCCGAGAAGCCAGGCATAGAACCCGACGACCAGGGTCATGAGGACGAGCCCGATCACTGAATGGAGGAGGCCGCGGTGCTTGGGCATCCCGCGCTCGCCGAGGAGAAGGATGAAGGGGAGCGAGATCGGGTAGTAGACAAGATACTTGATCCCATAGCCGAAGATCGGGAGGAAGTAGACCCGCCTGTTACGCTTGCCAGGCATACGGGTGTGAAAGATCGCCGAGGCGTTGGCATCGGCATCTGGAGCGAGCGCGCCGATGAAGACCCCGAAGAGGGCGGCCACCGTCCACCCTGGCGGGATGGTGAGCAGGAGGGGAGCCAGGACCGTCGCGGCTGTTGCAAGGCTGATGCTGAGGTGTTCGTCACCTTTCACTGTCTGTCCTCCCACCATGCATAGAGGTCGGGCCTCCGGTCTCTCATGACCGGTATCGAGGCGCGCATCTCGGTGACCCTCGACGGGTCGACCGCCCCATAGACCATCCCTCCACTTCGTTCCCCGACAAAAGAGCCATCAGGAGCGGCGATGCACGATCCACCATAGGTGTTCGCACCCGCGAGATAACATCCTGCATCAAGGGCCCGTGCCTTGGCCAAGATCTCCCACTGGGAGAGTCTCTCTGATGGCCATGCCGCCGGGACAAGGACGCACTCGACGCCACACCTCGCATAATACAGAAAGAGTTCAGGGAACCTGAGGTCATAGCAGATCGCAAGCCCGAATCGAACGCCGTTTGCATCAAAGACCGCTGGCTGGTCGCCTGCTGAGCAGGTCAGATCTTCTCCCAGAGGAGTGAAGAGGTGGACCTTGGCATAGCGGGCATGGACCTCTCTGTCAGGCCCGAGAACCCAGGCGGTGTTCTGCGGCATCTCCTCCCCTTCCATCGAGGATCCGACAACCCAGATGCCATGACTGGCTGCACTCTCTGCGAGGGCCGGGAGGATGGAAGGGGCGGCGACCGGGTGCACCGGTGACCACCCGGTCGCGAACTGCTCTGGGAAGAGGACGAGGTCGGCCCCGGCGAGGGACGCCGCGGCAATGCACCGGTCGGCGCGCACAAGGTTCTCCGCAACTGTTGCTCCGGTCCTGACCTCTGCACAGCAGATCTTCATGGCGAGGCCCTGAGATTTAGTTTATTTTCCAGTCTGGTTGACAAGGTCCCTGCTTGTGGGAGGGATACCGCCACACGCAGGTTGACAACGATGATCCCCGACAAGATCGCCAGGGAGGCACGACTCAGGAGAGCGCCGTTCATGGGAAATCTGTTGTATTTCTGTGGGTTAATGCCTTTCGAAGGTCCAGGGCTTTGCAGAGGGACTCCTCTTCCTATCAAGTTCACCCCCTCACTGACTGTCTGGAAAGGGGGAACGCGTGAGTGATGATGAAGCGTTCCCACCACCGGTCATGAGGAGAGGGGAGGAGTCAGGGGGTGAAGCCCTATAGTTGGAAACTCTGATCTCTGAGAGGTGGCCAACTCCGTATTTATCTCCACCTATTGGCCCCGTAGAATTTAGTATATGGTGAGATCACGGCCTCAAGCGTACTTGATGACAATGTAACTTTGTAGGGTTCTGTAGAAACCCTCACCTCTTGTGTGGGGGAGAGGGGTGTCACCCGCCTTCCCTCCTCTTTGGCCGGGGGCGGCCAAGCCCCCCGCCAGAGAGAGAGATCCAGAGGGTTTTTACAAAGCTGAAACTACTGGAAAAATTCTGTGATGAGGGACGGCACATCTGATCGTCACCTTCCCCTTGCCTGGGCCGGGATGCTCTCGAAAAAAGATCTTCTCGACTGTTGGTTCTGTAGAATCCTCACCCTCCTTCCCACATCATCTCGCCGGGGGCGCTGTGCCGCCCGGACCCCTGGGATGAAGATAGGGTCGGGAAGGCATATTCAAAATCTATGAAGAGGGGTTGTCGTCCATGACCTATCGTGTGGCGGGGGGTCCGGGGGGCGGCCAAGCCCCCCGGTGAAGGATAGGGTTTAGAAATTCAGGAACGAAAAAATTCAGTTCAAGATCATTTTCAACCCCAGTGAGTTTTGGGATATGTTCATGGTAAATCCTCTAGATAGTTTTCCCTGGTGGGGGGGCGTGCCGCCCCCCGCCACAAGATTTGTCGAGGACAGTAGCCCCCACTTCATATCCGCCCATTATGCCTTCCCACCCCCATCGCCATTCCAGGGGGTCCGGAGGTGCAACCTCCGACGAGAAGATGTGGGGAGGCGATTAAGTCACGCCCATACCAAGGACTGGCGAAAGGTTCTACAGAGCCATTTCTTCAGACAAAACCCCGCTTCAACCCCTCGTCGATCGGGCGCCTGGTCTCCTTGTTCAATCTCTGGATATAGGGATCGAAGGCATGGATCTTTGTGCTCACCGGGAAGGGGATCTTCAGGGTGGAGATGACCGCTTCCCCGGTATCGAGGGTCTGGATCTCGGTGTCCATCTTCGAGAGGTCCTGTTTTGCGCTGCTCGCGATTATCTCGCGGTCGCCCCTGTCGCCAAGTCCCATCACCACAAAGGTGTTGAGCTGGGCAAGGACCCGCGGATCGATGTTTTTGGGCTGCTGCGTGACGACACAGAGCCCGACCCCGAACTTCCGCCCCTCCATCGCCACCTCGCGGAAGATCTGGGTCCGCCGACCGCCGGTACCAAGGACCCGCTGCGCCTCCTCGATCGCGATGAGCACCTGGGGCGGTTCTTCCTCCTTGTCGACCCCCCACTCGCGGTGGCCTGCCATGATCTTGCGGGTGATCACCGAGAGGACGAAGAGTTCGCTCCGCTCACTCATGCCAGGGATGTCGATGAGGACCACCTTGTGCTCGTCAAGGGCCTTGATGATCTCGGGGATGGCCGACCCTTCTCTCCTGAAGAGCGAATCGTTCTTCTCGGTCAGGATCTCGAAATGGCGCTTGAGGACGGTGAGCGGACCAGGCTGGGAGGTGCGCAGTTTTTTCGCAATCCACCTGAAGCGCCCCTCATAGTCCCGGGCATCGAAATTGTCAAAATCATTCTCCCCAAAGAAGGCGATGAGGTCTGAACCCCGCACCCCGCTGAGGAGTTCGAGGATGTCGTGCTGTGCCTCAGAATGATCGAAGAGGATGTTCAGGTCAGAGGCCCTGATGTCGTCGTACTCGATCCAGAGACGGTTGAGGTGATATTTTTTCAATTTCTCCCTGTCGATGGTGAAGACCGCAAGCCCATCCCTCCCTGCCGTATAATGGAGGAGGCCCTTGGTGGGATCGCCGGTGGACGAACGCCCCCCGGTCGCGTACTCCCCGTGCGGGTCGACGATGAGCATCCCAAACTGCCGCGCCTTCATGCATGAAGCGGAGAAGACCTTCATGAAGTTGCTCTTGCCCATGCCGGTGGTCGCAAAGACTCCCATGTGCTGGGCCATCACCCTCGCGTGGAGGGCGACCGGGACGCCTTCGACGACGCCGAGCCCGTTCTTGAGAAGCCCGACCTCGATCTCGCCCATCTCACCTCTCAGGAAGGCGAAGTCTGCGGCATCAGGGTCGGTGATCACCTCAGAAAACTTGGAGGGCAAGGTGTTTGGCTTCCTGAACTTCCCAGCCCCGTCGACGTAGCCGAGCGGGACCGCTGCCACCTCAAGGAAGACGTCCTCTCCCATCTCGTAGAACCGGCGGCCATAGGCCCTCGTGTCCCACCTCGGGTCTGCAAAGTTGCAGGCATGCCGTATCTCGCTCACCTTCGCATAGAAGGTCAGGCCCTTGGTCTGGTCGACGATCTTGAGGAGGTCGCCGAGATAGACCCTGGCATCATGCGGGACGATGAAGCGGTACGAAAGGACGCTCTCGCCGATGAGCCGGTACTTGGCCGAGTCGTCGTCATCGATAGGATGCAAATCTGTCATGGATATCACCAAAATATGCCTGGAATTCGTTCCCTGTCATGCCCTGCTCGCTCATCCCCATGATCAGGGCCTGCCTCACCTGGTCGACCTGGTCCTGTGTGATCGTCGCAAGGCGGTGGGCGTCGAAGAGGGGGAAGGGGTATCCGGT
>JAQVHG010000115.1 GCA_028696365.1 Methanofollis sp. | reverse complement strand
ACTGGCACCGCCGCCGGAGCCGAGGTGGCCGAGGCGACGAGGGCGTCGAGGTCACAGTGCGCCTCGCAGACCTCACCGAAGGCGGCCATGCTCGCCTCGCCTGCCATCGCAAGCCCGAGATGGCGGCTGGAGACAGCCTTCTCCTTCTTGGTCGGCACCCAGCCCAGGGCCGAGACTGTGAGTTCTTCCTCGATCATCTCACGGTGCCGCGGGCTCCCGACCCGGTTGAAGATCACCCCGGCAAACCGCACCGCGGGATCGTAGGTGGTGTAGCCGCGGACCAGGGCATGGGCGCTCCTCGACATCCCGCCGACATCGGCGACCAGCACCACTGGGGCACCGAGGATGCGAGCGACATGGGCCGTGGAACCGAGGTCGCCGCCCTCAAGCCCGTCATACATCCCCATCACCCCTTCGATGACCGCGATGTCAGCCCCTACCGAGGCCGCCAGAAAGGTTCTGGCCACGCCGTCCTCTCCCATCATGAAGGGGTCGAGGTTGCGTGAGGGGCGGCCGCAAATAGCGGTGTGATGCGAGGGGTCGATGAAGTCGGGGCCGACCTTGAAGGGCTGGACCTCCAGGCCTCTCGCCTGCAACGCGGCCATGATGCCTGAGGCGAGGGTGGTCTTGCCGCACCCTGAGTGGGTGCCCGCGATGACAATTGCCGGGATCATGATGGAGAATCTTTGGGAGGAAACAAAATGAAGATATGGCCCGTGCCGACAGTCCGAGAAGGCGTCGCCCCAGGCCACATTGGGATCAAGTGAGACCACAGTATACTCTTGAAGCCCGGCAATGCATGACATGGAGATCTCCGAGAGGCGAGTCAAAGACCATCGTCAGATCTTGTGGGGTCGATCAAGAAGAATAAACAAATTAGAATAATATAGTCTGTTAAAATATGAGATGTTCTGTTCCAGAGGGATCCTGGTCACTGACATCAGGTCTGCCCATTGGATATTGATCACAGCAGGGAGAGAAAATATGTCAACCACCCAGGAAGAAAAAGTACCATATTACAAGATCGCGCTGGTCCTGATCCTCGGCTTCGGGATCCTCATCCTCATTCCATATATCCTGGGCTTCATCGTCGGCCTCACCGACGAGGGTGCATATCAGGTCTATGCATACGAGGTCGATGAACGCGAGGCCAGAAACGGAACCGTCGTCCACCTCACCGACGAAGACCTCAGACAATATCCGGCACTCCAGATCCTGGACACTGAAGACTCGTATCCTACCGGAGAACTCCATGTCCAGGGAACGATCAGAGACCCTGAAGAAGCCAGGGAATTTATCGACAGGTTTACGCGGACCGCTGAGGTGCCTGACCGACACGTCGAGTACCGTGGGAACTATTATTGGATCGATGTGATGATCTCGTGAGGAGAACGGTGGTTTGAGGCTCAATCGCGTAAAAATGAAGAGATGTAGGTAGATATAGACCTCTCGTGGTTCCCCACGACAACAAAGGACATGGGACCACTGAATGGCGGATCTGATGAGTACAGCCGGTTCTGATCTGCCGCTCGCCGTCCTCACCATTTATCATGATGAGAGATGCCGAGGGAAAAGGCCCTATGAACCCATCTCATGAGGAGATGGGTGAGACAGGAAAAGTGAATTTTTGGCTCTGTAGAAAACATCCTCTTTTCATCACCTCAACCCCCCTGTGAACTGAATCCATCGCCTTCCCCCATGCTCACGTCGGGGGTTCCGCCCCCTGACCCCCAGGATGAAGATTGTAGCGGAAAGCGGAGAAATAACCCAGAAAGGGGGGTTGCAGTCCACCGCCTATCGCTCGCGCGGGGGGTTTGGGGAGCGGCACGCCCCCCACAGAGAGAGCAACCCGATGTGCTCAACACAGTCAAACGATCCCTTTATTGCCGGGCATGCCAAGGAACCCCTAGTGAGAGTATGATCTCGCACACGATACTTGAGGCGCTGAACCGCCAGATCAACCGTGAACTCTACTCGGCCTACCTGTACCTCTCGATGTCGGCCTGGTTCTCGGACCGCGGCCTTCCTGGTTTTGCAAACTGGATGCAGGTCCAGGTGCAGGAGGAGCAGTTTCACGCGATGAAGTTCTACGACTATTGTATCGCACGGGGCGGACGAGTGACCATGCTCGCGATCGAGGCCCCGCCCAACGAGTGGGAGTCGCCGCTTGCGGTCTTCGAGGCCACCTATGCCCATGAGCAGCAGGTGACCCAGATGATCAACGACCTCGTCGACCTCGCCATGAAGGAGAAGGACCATGCCACCACCAACTTCCTCCAGTGGTATGTGGACGAGCAAGTCGAGGAGGAGGCCAACGACACCGAGATCATCGGGAAACTCCAGTTGATCGGGGACGAGACCAACGGCCTCTTCATGCTCGACAAAGAACTCAACACCAGGGTCTTCATCCCGCCGGCACAGGAAGTACCCTGATCTATTTTCTTTTTGGGGCGTCGCACACCAGAGAAGATCTCCGAGGGATCTGCAGAGACCCCCTTTGAGGGTCATGCGTGACCATCTGATCACTCGACCACGTTCGTTCCTACAAGATGATCGGGAAGGGGAGGACGGCGCCGACTTCGAGATGAGGAGGGAGTCTCGGGATGATCCTCTCATGAAAAATATCAACCCTGCTCAAATATCGGCACTGGAGAATAGGTGGAGCCCGTGTTCAGTCGCCGCCCCCAATCGCAGGATCTCCTCCCCGGTCTCGCGCCGGGGGCGCAGCCCCTGGACCCCCCCACAATGAGGAGAAGTGGGGGGCGGTGATGAATGATCCAGCAACAGAAAATTTTCATCGCATTTCCTTGAGGTGTGATCTCGCCTCATGCTGAATCTACAAACCCCAAGATGATGCGCTCCGCCCCCACATCAGGATAGGAGGAAGGACAGCAATTTCCTTTTTCAGGCTCTGTAGAAACCCTTACCTATTCCCGGTGCGAGCGCGATTCAACCGCCTTCCCCCATCTTCTTGCCGGGGGCGCTGCCCCCGGACCCCTGGGATGAAGATAGGGCCGGGAAGGCACAATCAATCGTCATGAAGAAATCGTCATGAAGAGCGTAATGCCGTCCACCGCCTATCGCTCGCGCGGGGGGACCGGGGGGGCGGCACGCCTCCCGCCAAAAATAACTGTCCAGAGGATTTCTACAGAGCCCTTTTTCATGGTCATCCATTGTGCCTCCCCTCTCTCGTCATCCCCTGGGTCAGGGGCAGAGGCCCCGAGGCGTATGACGGGGGGAGGCAGACACGTCACGCCCACACCAGGAGTTGATGAAGAATTTTATACACCCAGAACATCGGCATTCGTGATAATTATTGTATTAAATATATTTATCCTATAAAATCTAAGATTTGAGCGCAGATTAGTGAGATAACTATATATGCGGGGATGACAAGATCCCAATCTAAGGGAGGTGACAGCAGCCTGACAACCACCTGTCCGGGAGATCTGCACCACCGGCCTGAACCCTGCACGGGCGGCAGGGAGGCACAATCGATCACCCATCCAGCCGGGGCATCCGGCCCTGCATACCGTCCTTCTCTCCTCGGCCCGCCGGACACACGACACTTCTGAACACAAGAGACTCTTCGGAAAAATTCGCTCAAAAGAGCGGATGCTTGCATGCTGAATATCAGATCTGGAGGGAAATAGATGAACGCACTCTATACAAAAATGGTAGACGAAGCCATGGCGGCCCAGCGCGCCGACGTGGCGACGATCAAAAAGAAGCGAGGGACGAAGTACACCGTCCCGGACGGGAAGGCCTACCTTGATGCGGTCACGCAGATGGGGGTCGCCGAGGGGCAGAGCAAGGAGGTGATCGACCTCCACGTTGAGTCGGTCAAGACCCACTACCGGCGCCTCTCCGCCCTCACCGACTATGTCAGGCCAGAGGACGACCCCTTTGTCGAGCACTACCAGACGCCGCCGGTGCTCGAGATCCTCTGTGAGGAAGATCCCGCCTTCAAGAAGAGCCTGGAGGTCTTCATCGAGGGGATAGGGAAGGCCGAGGCCCTTATCGGACGCGAATCGGCCCGCCGGTACGCCGGGTTCTACGGCCCCACCTGTGTCGTGGACTTCGCCCTCATTCCTGGAAGCACCTCGAACGTCGTCAACCAGATCCTCAGGACCGTTGATATCCCGACCCCCCACAAACAGGCGATCCTCGCGGCAAAGTCATGGGGGATGAACACCAGTTACGGCGTCGGCGAGGTCTTTGCCAACGCGGTGGAGGCCGGCAACACTCTGGCCGACGCTACCAGGAAGGAGGTCGAGCAGCTCCAGGCGATCTACGACCACCCGATCGATGCCCAGGTCGATCTGATGGAGCAGGCCGGGATGACGTCCTTCGACCCGAAGAAATACGTGGAGGGGTACAAACAGGACATCAAACCATTCGTGAAAGCCGCGATCGACGCCGGGGTCCACTACGGAAACATTGCCACCGTGCCGGCCTACTGTGTCGGCGACATCTCCCACCACATCGCCCAGTCCACCTACAACATGTGCAAGGACGACGTGGTCATGGCGGTGATCGAGGCAGTGACCGACGTGATGGAGAAGAGCCTGCGGGCCTCCCTCGACAAGGTCAGGAGCGAGTATCAGGTCCTCTCCCTGGCCACCGGTTCCTCGGCGGCGGCGACCGAGTACATCCTCGAACTCGACGGTTTCAACGCTCCGACTGTCGTCGACCTCCTCACCAAACGCTTCCACAACTATGTCCAGCTCTTCCCGACCCGCGGGGCGGCCGCGGAGTTGCACAACTGCGACTTCATGGACATGATCTGGCGGGGGTGGCGGCTCCTGGACTCGGCCAGGCGCAAGCGTAACGGTGCCGGCGACGAACTCGTCCCGCTCGCCGCGGGGTACCCGGTCGACCTCTCGCCCATCCATGAGAACGAGGTGCTGATGAACCCGCAGCGCTATGCCTACCCGGCCTCGGCGATCACAGTGCGCTTCTCGGCCCTGATGCGCCTTGCTGACTATCCGTGCCTGCTGACCAGCGAACCGGTGACGGCGACGATGATGACCAATGTCATCGCCCTCCACCCCGAGCAGATCGCCGCCCCGGTGCGGGCCTGCAAGGACTGTGCCTCGGCCTCGATGGTCGACTTCAGGCACGAATACTGCCAGTGGAGAGAGGCGGTCTGAACCGATCTCACGGTCGGGTGAGGCATCATGAAGTGCTATGTCTGCGCCCAACTGGGCAAGGATACCGAGGCCGCAGGGATCTGCATCGTCTGCGGGATGGGCCTCTGCACCGAGCACATGGTGCGGGAGGACGTCGACCTCTGGGAGGGGGGCTACCCCTTCCCTGCACAGAAACTCGAGAAAAAACTCCCCAGGATCCTCTGTCCTGAGTGTGCGGCGGCGTTGAAGGAGTGACGACCCATGGCATCACTCGCAAAGCGGAGTGTCGCCGAACTGGTCGGGACCTTCATCCTGGTCTTCTTCGGTGCCGGCGCAGCGACGGTCACCCTGATGCTCGCCCACGGGGCGGCGGTGCCGAACGAGTTCAACGTCGGGATCGGCGCACTCGGCGGTCTGGGCGACTGGCTCGCCATCGGTCTGGCCTTCGGGATCGCCATCGCGGCGGCGATCTACGCCTTCGGCCGGGTCTCGGGAGCGCATATCAATCCGGCAGTGACCATCGCCCTCTGGGCCATCGGGAAGTTCCCGGCAAAAGACAGCGTCGCCTATATCGTCGCCCAGTTCGTCGGAGCCAGCATCGCCAGTCTGGCCTTCTTCGCCTGCGCCGGTATGGATGCCGTGACCGTCGGCGGGCTCGGTGCCACGACGCCCTTCCCTGGCATCTCGATGGGGCAGGCGGTCCTGGTCGAGGCGATCGGCACCTTCCTCCTGATGCTCGCCATCATGGGAGTGGCCGTGGACAAAAAGGCCCCGGCAGGATTTGCCGGTCTGGTCATCGGGCTGACCGTCGCCGGGATCATCACGACGACCGGGAACATCGCAGGGTCGTCGCTCAACCCGGCCCGTACCTTCGGGCCGTACCTCGGCGACTGGCTCATCGGCGGCACCAACCTCTGGGGGTTCTTCCCCATCTACATCATCGGACCCATCCTCGGGGCGGTCGTCGCGGCGTTCCTGTATCAGTGGGTCGCCGCGGAGGACTGAAATAAGAGGGGCTGAGGCGTCGACCATGACGCAAGCAGAACACCTCATACGTCCGTATGAACGTCTTTCTGAACTGAGAGGGGAGTGGAAGGGGGTCGTGACTCCTTCCCACCCATAAGGACAACGGGCCGGGACACGCACCAGCACCACCATCCCCCCCCTCTTTTCTTTGAGATCCCAAGGCTCAGTCTTCCCTGGTGTAGGATGACTGGTCCAACTTTATGTGCAGGGGGTGCCATCTGACTGGCGTACCTCTTCACCCATCACATCAGGGACTTCAGAAAAGGTTTGATTTTCAGGTTCTATAGAAATCCTCTGGATCTCTCTCTGGCGGGGGTTTGCCGCCCCCCGAACCCCCCCGCCACACGATAGGTCGAGGACGGCAATCCCTCTGCAGGGAGTTTGAATATGTCTTCCCGGCTTAATCTTCATTCCAGGGTCCGGGGGCAGCGCCCCCGGGCGAGATTCATGAGGGAAGGCGGTGGAGTCACGCGTGCACCCATAAAAGGTGAGGGTTTCACCTGCTCCCCCCTCTCTCCTGACGCGGGGAACGAGCGCCAGTGAGTATGAGAAGATCTCTGATTTTCAAGGGACCAAGGGTGCGACTGGAAGGAGCATGAGATGACTGAAAGCTTTTGAGGGCACCTCTCCGCCAGAGACGCATCGAGAGAATTTCTCAGGATCCAAAATAGATCGATCATCAATTCAGTTGTCTGCCGTTCTCTCCCACTCATCATGATGGAGGGGGGGGTTCAGGGGCCGAAAGCCCATGGACCCCGCCGTTGTGTGATTGATAGTGGAACCTCTTGTACTGATCGAGCATATCCCCAAACACTCTTTGGGTGAACATCTCCTCGAACCGAAGCACTTCCTTCTAGGGATTCTGAACCCTACCCTCGACTGGGGGGCTTGCTGCCCCCCAGACCC
>JAQVHG010000114.1 GCA_028696365.1 Methanofollis sp. | reverse complement strand
ATCCTCTGCCAATCTTCATCGGCGGGGGTCCGGGGGGCGGCCAAGCCCCCCGGTCGAGGAGAGCTTCAACCCTAGAGAGTTTTGGGATATGCTCATGAACAAAAAATGAAGATTAGGGGGAAACAGGTGATCCCCCTGTTCTGGTCTGGCCAGGTTGTGCACAAGTTAGATCGTCTCTTCTGGTGTCACTTCCTCTTCAGGAGTCTCTTCTTCTTCCGGAGTGATCTCTTCCTCTGGTGTCATTTCTTCTTCCGGAGTGACCTCCTCCCCTGGCATGACCGAGATATATCCCGGCTTTATCTCGGTCTCAGTCTCAGTCCCATCAGAAACTGTCAATGAGACATCATAGGTGTCGGCGGTGGCGTAGGTGTAGGTCGGGTTCTGCTCGGTCGAAGTGTTCCCGTCACCAAAGTCCCAGAGCCATGACGTCACCGGACCTTCTGAAAGGTCGGTGAACGCCACCTCCAGCGGTGTGGTGCCTGTGGTCGGCATGGCGCTGAAGTCGGCAGAGATCACGACCAGCGGCGCCGTGACCTCGATGTAGTCCTGCTTCTCGAGCGAGTCCTCGGTCGTCCCGTCAGAGACTGTGAGGTTCACAGTGTAGAGCCCGGGCGCCGCATACTCATAGGTCGGGTTCTGCTCGGTCGAGGTGTTCCCGTCACCAAAGTCCCAGAGCCATGACGTCGGCGCACCCTCTGAGAGATCGGTGAAGCCCACGCTCAGGGGTGCGGTGCCATTCAGCGGGTCGGCCGTGAAGTTTGCGGCGAGCGCCGGCGGTGCAGCGGTGACATTGATGTAGTCCACCTTTGTCTCGGTGTCGGTCCTCGTCCCGTTAGAGATCGTCAGGTTCACAGTGTAGAGCCCGGGTGCCGTGTACTCATAGATCGGGTTCTGCTCGGTCGAGGTGTTCCCGTCGCCAAACTCCCAGGCCCATGAGGTCGGTGACCCGACCGAGGTGTCGGTGAAGTTCACTTCCAGCGGCGCGGTGCCATTCCGTGGCTCGGCCGTGAAGTTTGCGTCAAAGGCGCCGGGCGTGACATTGAGGCTCCCCATACCGGCGGTGAGCAGATATTCGTCCAGCGCCGGGCTCAGGATCCGCGCCTCCCCGATGACAAGATTGGTCTCACCGGCCAGGTCGCCGCGGACCGTCAGGGTGCAGAGCGTGATGTTCTCTTTGCCAGGATCGGTGACCCCTTTGACCCCTGAGAGCTGGACCGAATCTGCAGGCAGCGGCGAGACCATAGGGCCGGACTTCACCCAGGCAGGCATCTCGACGTCCATGATCTCGGCGATCGCCGGGTCGGTGAGACTGACGTCCATGTAGTAGAAGGCGATCCCCTTCTCGGCACGGTCCATCACGACATCATAGGTAGTGTTCTCTCCCTCGGTCACCTCTGCTTCTTTCGGGACAAAGGAGAGACGTGCTTTGAGTTCTTCTGCAGAGACCGTAATGTATCCGACCTTCCTCTCGGTGTCGGCTGAAGTCCCGTCAGAGATGGTCAAAGAGACCGTGTAGGTGCCTGGTTTTGTGTAGGTGTGCGTCGGGAACTGGGCCGTCGACCCGCTCCCGTCGCCGAAGTCCCATGCCCATGAGGTCGGCGACCCGGTCGAGATGTCGGTGAACGCTACCTCCAGCGGTGCGACGCCGCTCCGCGGGAAGGCCTTGAAGTCTGCGTTCAAGGACGGCTGAGGTGCAGGTCCTGGTCCAGGCCCTGGTGCCAGCGGTTCTCTGGGCCCGAGCCTGAGGATGAAGGCGTCGAGCGTGCAGTTCATGATGTCTGCCGGATCCTCGCAGATCCCGGTCTCACCTCCGACTGCGTACCCGCCGTCTTCGGTTGCGACGATGGCGTGCGGGTCGTTCTCGAACTGACCGATGGTGTAGAAGTCGCGCCATTCGATCTCGCCGGTGTCATCGGTTGCGATGAGATAAATGGCGTTCTGCGGGTTTGCCGGTGGGTCGCAGTGGCACGCCAGGATAAACCCGCCTTCAGGTCTCTCGACGAGATCTTCAGCCCAGAATGTATCTGAACACGCGGTATAGATCCTGGACCACTCGACCTGACCCTCGGCGTCGGTCTTGATCAGGGCGGCGGCCGCAGTCTCGGGATTCTCAAAGACAACCCTACCCGCGACGGCATAGCCCCCGTCGGTGGTCGGGACCACTTTCACTGTCCAGAAGTCACCTTCGGCCCCCTGCGAGGTCCAGTTCATCTCACTCGCGGGGTAGTAGCGCTCCCAGATCAGCGTCCCGTTGGCATCGGCCATCCTGAGGAAGGCGTCCGTCGTCCCGTTGAGCAGATCGACTGATGTCCCAGCAAAGACATAGTCCCCCTCATCGGTCTGCAGGACCGAGTCGCCGGTGTCGTCGATGTCTCTCATGTAGCCGTTCGCCCATTCCACACCGCCAGTCTCATTGGTCTTCACGAGGTACGCGGCATTCGGCGCGGCCGGCGGGTTGTTCCTGCCTGTCAGGACAAAGCCTCCGTCATCACAGACAGCGACGTCCTGGACCGCCTCCCAGGTCGTACTCACGTTTCCGGTCGGTCCGGTCCAGAGCACAGTGCCGTTCTCATCGGTCCTGACCATCATCGCCCCGTCGGTCGATGTATTTGCCAGGTCGATGAGCCCAAAGCCCCCGACGATATAGCCGCCGTCGAGGGTCTCCCTCACCGCGTTTGCCGTGTCATATGCGGCATAGTCGTAGGTCTTGTTCCAGAGTAGTGTGCCGTTCTTGTCAGTCTTCAGCAGCAGCATGTCGCTGGTCGATCCGTTCTGCACCTTCCCGGCAAGGACGAAATCGCTCTCATTGGTCATCTGGAGCGCGTACCCGTAGTCGTTGTAGCTCGAGTCATAGGTCATCTGCCAGCGCTCTTCCGGGATCTCCACGCCTGCTGCAGTGCCGGTCAGGGCGAGCAGGGCGACGACCGCGATCACTATGGCTGTCGCTGTTCGATTTTTTCCCGGCCAGGATCTTCCGGCCGCGGATACTCTTCTCATCATTCCCCCCTCCTGGTGCCGGTGAATAGGACCGTGAGGGGATAAAGGTAACTGGCCCCTTACCCTCTCTGTTCCTGACCGGTCAGGAGGATGAAGAGATCCTGACTCTCTAGTCCAGTCTCAGGGTCGATGGTCAGGGTCTTTCCGGTGGCAGCATAGTTCCCGTCCCGCGTTGTGATGACACTGTAGGGGTCGTTCTCGAAGGGGTTGAGGAAACCAGGAGTAGCATCGACCTCCCATTGGGAAGTGCCGTTCTCCCCGGTCCCAAACAAGACGACGAGGTTGGTCGGGTTTGCGAGGGGGTCATGGTAGCAGGCAAGAACAAATCCGGTGTCGTCGGCCTTGGTCAGTGACTCGGCCCAGAAGTCTCCGTCCTTCTGGTAAGTCCAGTTCCTCTCAAGATTCCCTTCCTCGTCGGTCAAAAGAAGCATTGCAGCGGAGACTGGCCTCTCTGGGAAGGTCACCCCCCCAGCGATGGCGTAGCCCCCTTCGGCCCTACGAGTAAGGTCAGGAGTAGTCATGAGGCCCTGAATGTCGCTGAAGATTGGCCAGACTTCGAGGGCAGGGAAAGTCCTGGTCCAGGTGCGGTTTCCGTCTGCTCCGGTCACCGTGACAAAGACCTCTTCCGCGCTCGAGGAGAGGCCGGCGACCGCATACCCGTCGTCGTCTGTCATGGCGAGGGCGGTGGCCTCGCTCTCGTTGAGATCCTCATAGGCCCGCACCCATTCGACATAACCGGTCTCATTTGTCCGGACTAGAGCGGCCGCGCTCTCTCCTCCTGTTACAAAGGTCGAACCCGCCAGCACATACCCACCGTCCCCGGTCACCAGAAGATCACGACCAGGGCCGAGGTTGGCGGCACCAGTCCCCTCAGGTCCGGTCCAGAGCACCTCGCCCTCTGGTCCAGTTCCAACCAGTGCCAGCCGGCCGTCCTGTTCACCGGCCAGGACATACCCACCGTCGGTGGTCTCTCTGACGACATGGGCGGCGTCAGTACTTGAGAGCGCATAGGTCTTATTCCAGAGGACACTGCCGTTCTCATCGGCTCGCAGGAGGAGCATCCCGCGGGAAGTTTCGTTTCCTGCTGTCCCAGCAACAGCATACCCTCCTCCCTCAACCTCAATAATGTCGGCCCCGAACTCTTCAGACCCCCCGTCAAAGACCGTCCATTGCAGGGGGCCTGGGGGCTCAGACGCCCCTGTCCCCAGGCCGCAGACGACGGCAAGACCGACGAGCAGCGCGACCACACCCCATGACCCACGTACTCCAGACATCTCTCAACTCTCCCTCTCTGTGCGGCGGGAGATAAGAGACCTCAGCAATAAAGGTTGTCCCTGTGCTCTCCCCCTCATGGCACTTATGCTCTTGCGGATTGAGACGGGGGTGCAGCAAGTACTGTAAAGGACACTCGTTTATTCCCGACATGAGCAGAGGAGGGTGCAGTTCCCCGTCTTATCTTCACATATGGGTTTTGAGGGTGACACGTCTCCCCTTGAGAATCATCCTGGATTTATCATGAGCATATCCCAAAACTCCCTAGGGTTGAAGATCTCCTCGAAATGAAGTGCTTCTTTACTGAAATTCTCAACGCTCTCCTCGACCGGGGGGCGGCAAGCCCCCCGACAGACAAAAACATCCAGAGGATTTCTACAGAGCCCAATTCTTGAGACGTAACCATAAGGGACTCGGGAATTCTTGATCTTCGAAGAGCCCCCGGACCCCCGGGAGCACGATAGGGTCGGGAAGGCACAAACAATGACCATCAAGAGAGTGCTGCCGTCCTCGACCTATCGTGTGGCGGGGGGTTCGGGGGGCGGCCAAGCCCCCCGACAGAGATCTCTATCCTGGTGGTTTCTACAAAGCCTATATTTCTTCATTTTTCTGTGGGGCTGCCATTCTGATCGACGTGCCTTCCCAGATCATCATATCGGGGGCTCGGGGCGGCACGCTCCTCGCCACAGAACCCCTCAAGAAGATTTCCACAATGTCCAGGGACCAACGATCTTCTCGACCCCTCCATTCTTTCACTTTGCACACCGTCCCCGACACTTCGCACCACGGGGGTGCAAATCAATCCTCACCGTAACCTCTCTCATTTTACAATTCACGACGACCCTGCATGAATACAAAATCGTTTGCACCCTGCCGAGAAACACAGCCATGTCCTCATCGACCATGCTCTGTGTTCTTCTATTTCAGTGCAAAGATCACTTTATACGCGCGTGTACTACTCTACATGATGCGAAAATCCTGATCGGTCGCCATTCTGCCTCATCCCATCTTTCCACCCCCAAAGTGCGAAGGTGGTGCGAAAGTGCAAACCAGGCATGAACCCTGCACCCATCTCAGAGGAAAATCATCGAGGGGTCTTTTAGGCTCGTAAATCCCAAGTGCAAAACTACTGGAAAAATTCTCAGATGAGGAACGGCATATCTGATCGTCACCTTCCCCCTACCTGGGCCGGGATGCTCTCGAAAAAAGATCTTCTCGACTGCTGGCTCTGTAGAATCCTCACCCTCCTTCCCACATCATCTCACCGGGGTCTCGCAGGGGCTCTGCCCCCGGATCCCCGGGATGACAATGGGGGGTCGCGAAGGCATCATGGACGACTGTGACGAGTGCGTGGCGGTCCTCGACCAATCGTGCGAGGAAAGACTAGGGGGTGTGAGCGGAACGAACTTGAGAAGATCCGCAGGTCTTCGAACGGCATGCCCCTCCGTCTGAGTGATTCATCAAGAGGATTTCTACAGAGCCGAAAAAAGAAAAAAAGAAAAAAAAGTTCAGAGCAGTTTATCCCCGGCATTCGGGCCTGGCGTGCAGGTGAAGACGTCGGTGACCTTGACCACCAGCAGGTTCTTGGCCGGGGCCTTGGACATCTTTGCGAGGACGACCTCACGCATCTTCTGGAAGTCTTCGCCCTCTGAGACGACCTTCACGTCGCCCTTGATCTGGAAGCACCCCTTGACCTCTGGGCCCCAGAGATAGAGCGAGAGTTTCGGGTTTTCCTTGACATTGGCAAGGGTCTTTTTCATGAAATTGTCCGCGATCCAGATCGTCTCGTCGTCGACGAGCATGCAAAAACCGATCGGCACGACATTCGGGACGCCGTCCTTCGAAGCGGTGGCCACCGGGAAGACTCTAACCTTGGAGAAGGCCTCTTTCATCTCTTCGTTCAGTTTTACCATGGTGATCACCCCTTCTATTGAATTCAGCAGATATATATACCTGCGTGTCATAAAACTATACCTCATGGCATCTTCTCCAGAAGAATGCACCTGCGGCCAGGAGATCATGGATGAACTGCAGGCCATCAGGAGAGATCTGCGACACCTCACCGAGGTGAGGGACCGCGGCTACCTCGACGACCTCATGGCCGGACTGCGCAAGGAGTACGGGCAGGTGGCCATCGGCGCCCACCTGGAGACCGTGCAGACCGGACTCGAACAACACCTTGATCCCGGGTGTGCCGGGCGGGAACAGTGCGCCAAGGTCTTCTACCAGATCATCAGGGAGAGCGCCCTCAAGGTAGGGGACGGCACCGTCACTCCCGACGAGATCGCCGCACAGAAAACACGTCTCCAGGCCCTCAGGGAGAAGGCCCCCTCGTCGGCATGCGACCCCTGCTTTGACGCCACCCTCCTGCTCCTCGAAAAGCAGGCCGAGATTGCCGAGGGACTCGGGTTGAGGGACAGGCAGGACCGCGCCGAGATCGCCGACATCCCGGTGGAAGAGACGGTCAGGGACCTCCTCGAACCTGCCGCCAGCGTCCCGAGACTCATGGTCCTCAAGGCCCTCGCCGACGGGTCGCTCTCCTTCTCAGATCTCTCACGACTGACCGGCCTTCTCGGCGGCAACCTCCTCTTCCACCTCTCACGGCTCGAAGAGGCCGGGCTCATCGTGCAACGCCGGACCCGTGGAGAATATCACCTCACCGGGCCCGGGTATCTCTGTCTCCAGGGGATCGCCCGGATCTCCGTGGCGCTGACACCGGCGAAGAAGAGTTCGTTTGGTCAGGATAGAAAGCTATAAAGTCTTCTGACGGAGAGAAAGGTATATGTGCGCCCGTTTTCTTGACCGCT
>JAQVHG010000113.1 GCA_028696365.1 Methanofollis sp. | reverse complement strand
CCCTTTCCATAATGGTTTGAGTTCATCAAACACCTTCAAGTACTGATACACAGATTGCAGATATATCTCCTGAATAATCGAGCCTCTGCCTTCCCGTGCCTATCTTGATCCCGGGGGTCCGGGCGGCGAGAGAACAAGGTCTTCACCAATTCTCCAGACTTAAAGAGAAAAGAAAGCAAGCGACGGGAAATTTTCATCCAATATGCTTGAAGCGTGCCCTCGCTTCATGCCTGATTTTACAGAGCCAAAAAAATTCTACCTGATCAAAAAAGATATTATTTCCGGTCGACGCCGAACACTTCGGCGTTATGATCGGCGATCGCCTGGATCTTGGCGACCTCTTCTTCGTTCTTCTTGGGCCTGAAGAGATGACGGAACCGCTTCTGGACCTGAAGATACTCGTCGACCGATTTGCGGCTCCCGACCTTCCTGACATGCTCCAGTTCGCCATTCACCATCTCGTAGTTGACCCAAAGCCCGGTCTCGACGGCAAGACGACCGATTTTCATCGTCTGTGAACCGTCAAAACCCCAGCCCGTGCAACAAGGCGTGTGGACCTGGATGTAGTTGGGGCCATGGATCTCCATTGCACGCTTCACCTTCCTGATCAGGTCGTTCGGGTAGGCCATCGAGGCCGTCGCCACATAACTTGCCCCATGAGAATTCAGGATGGCGGGCAGATCCTTCTTGGGCCGCGGGTTCCCAGTCGAGCACTTCCCCACCGGGGTGGTGGTGGTGTTGGCGTCGTACGGCGTCGCACCAGAGCGCTGGATCCCGGTGTTCATGTAGGCCTCGTTGTCGTAGCAGATGTAGGTGATGTCATGTCCCCGCTCAAAGGCTCCCGAGATACAGAGCATCCCGATATCAAAGGTGGCACCGTCGCCGCAGATACAGACAACATTCTCGTCGCGCCCCTGCTTCTTGAGGGACGACTCGATCCCTGAGGCCACCGCCGCGGCGTTCTCAAAGAGCGAGTGGATCCATGGCACGCCCCAAGCCGTCTCAGGGTATGGGGTCGAGAAGACCTCCATGCACCCAGTCGAGGCCACCACAATCGTGTTCGGGCCTGTGCCCTTCAGGATGAGCTTCGCAGCCAAGGCAGGTCCACACCCGCCGCAGGCGCGGTGACCACACTGGAAGAGTTCTGATTCCTGGTCCATTTAGAGCACCTCCGTCCTCAGTCCATAGAACTGATCGCCGATCCCCTTCTCTGCAAGGTCGACGACCGCTCTGATATCGCGTTTCCTGACGTCACGTCCACCTAGGGCGATGATGTAGTCAAGCACCTCGGTCCCGGTGCCATAGAGAGCGTCCTTCACCTCAAGGGCGACTGCCCCCTTCTGCCCAAGCGAGATGTTCTTGTCCAGGATCGCTACCTTCGAGACGCCGGCAAGGGCTGCCTTCACCTCTTCAGACGGGAAGGGCCTGAAACTCCTGATCTTCAGGAGGCCGACCTTCTTGCCATCCTCGCGCATCTCATCGATCGCGTCCTTGGTCGTCCCGCAGATTGAACCCATCGCCACAAGTGCAATATCTGCGTCCTCGAGGCGGTAGCCCTCGACCATCCCGGAATAATCACGCCCAAAGATCTCGCCGAACTCGGCACCGACCTCGGCAAAGACCTTCCGTGCCCGCTTCATCGCCTCCTCGATCTCGTACCTGAACTCCATGTAATAGTCAGGAGTCGCATACATCCCAAGAGACATCGGGTTCTTGGCGTCCAAGACGTTCACCGGTTGATAAGGCGGGAGGAATGCATCGATCTCTTCCTGGGTGGGGATGTCCACCGGTTCGTAGGTATGGGTCAGGATGAACCCGTCGAAGCAGACCATTGCCGGCAGGAGGACGTCGTGGTTCTCGGCCACCTTGTAGGCGATATAGTGGAGGTCGTTTGCCTCCTGGTTGTCCTCGGCATAGAACTGCATCCAGCCCGAGTCACGCAGCGAGATTGAGTCCTGCTGGTCGTTCCAGATGTTGAGGGGCGCCCCCATCGCACGGTTGGCGATGGTCATCACGACCGGCTGGCGCATCCCGGCCACATTGAAACAGACCTCAAACATCAGGGCCAGTCCCTGGGAGGTGGTCGCAGAATAGACTCTCGAGCCCGCGGCACTCGCACCAAGGCAGGCAGAAAGAGCGGAAAACTCACTCTCAACACAGATATAGTCGGCGTCAAGATCGCAGTCCGCGACCATGCTGGCCAGCGCCTCGACAATATGGGTCTGGGGGGTGATCGGATATGCGGCGATCACCTGGGGACGGCAACGCTTCACGGCCTCAGCGACCGCGTGGGAGCCTTCAAGAATTTCCATCATTGTTTACTTCTCCTCCTGGACCATCTCGATGTCATCCACTGGACATTCCTCGGCACAGAGCCCGCAGCCCTTGCAGTAGTCGTAATCCGCGACATAGTATCCGTCTTCGCGTTCATACACGCAACCTTCGGGGCATACAACTTCGCAAAGCCCACACTTCACACACTGTTCGTATTTGAAGATAGGCTTGAAGACGCGCCAGGACCCGGTCTTGTTGTCATGGGCGCGGCCCGGGGGGGCGGCGCACCCGACTCTCAGTGCCATCAGGCCTCACCCTTGATGAGGTTATAGGCATATTCAGCAGCTGCGACATTCTTGTCGCCGAGCTTTCCAGGGAAGCGAGCCCGAAGGGCTTTCTCAAGCGCCGGGAGCGCGATCTCACCAGAGGCCGCGGCAAAGGCGCCGATGAGCGTGGTGTTGGTGATCGGCACACCGAGGTGCTTGAGGGCGATCGCGGTCGCATCGATCACGATCACCTGAACCCCTTCGGGGACATCAACCGAGAGCTCCTTTTCTGTGTTGATCAGGGCGATCCCGCCCTCTCTCATCCCGCCAAAGACGTCCACGTCACCGACCAGCGTGCTGTCCTGCACGATCACATAGTCAGGTTCGTAGACTTCACTGCGCAGGCGAACTTTCCTATCATTGAAGCGAACAAATGCCTGCACCGGGGCTCCCCGCCGTTCGACGCCGAAAGACGGGAAGGCCTGGGAGTAGACACCGCCTTCAAACGCGGCGACGGCGATCAGTTCGGCAGCGGTGACAGAACCTTGTCCACCCCTGCCATGGATGCGTAACTCTCTCACTCAGAATACCCCACCTAATTTATCATGATTAATAAATAAGAATATTTTGCCAGCACGCAGCCGTCTGGCCAGAAGGCACCATCCGTGTACATAAGTGTGCCAGTAAAAATCATCACCATCTTCTATCAACTTTACGAAATAGCCCGCCAAGACTCAAAATCGTGTAAAATATCCATATATATGGGATCTTTTCCTGGACTGACACACCCTATCACACAGGCAACATTGTGTACTGTCTGGGAAATTTTCGGGCGATATATACCCAAAAAGAGAGGAAATACGATCAAAGCAGCCAGTCACGTGGGAGCGCATCTTATGTGGAAGAGGAACTCAGAAGCCTCTTCACCTCTCCAGGGGAAGGCCAAGGACCGGTGCATTACCAGTAAAAACCTCCCTGGCAAGCCCTGCAAGGCCGTGCGCGGCGCACCACTCATCATAGACCGCCACCTCGCGGCCGAGGAGGGCGCGCACCTCGTCTGCTACCACCGGCGCCTTCGATCCCGCAAGGGCCACCCGCGCTCCAGGGTTGAGGAGGAGCATTGAGGCGCATTCCATTGCGGCAAACATCGCAAGGGCGCGGTCCTGCTCATCAGGAGGGAGGGTGTGGGCGACACCTGCATGGAGGAAGGCCTCGTTCGCGGTCTCAAGCCCGGCATCGACCCGCCGGATGGCATCGACGTCCAGCGCCCCGTGTTGCGTGCCCGGCGCAAAGACACAGGCGTCAAAGGCCCCGACGAGTTTTCCATCCGAGACCAGGAGGGTCACGGTGTTTGACGAGATATCTGAGACCACGACGTCCCCCCCCAGGTCACGACAGACTGCATAGGCGATCCCCAGTTTTTCAGGGCTGGTCTGGTGTGAATATGCCTTAAAGCGCGGGTCGGTAGGGGAGCCGCGGTGGATGCCAGGGACTACGACGGCCGGAAGGCCGCTTGCAGCCACTTCGTCGAAGACGCGCGTCCCGCCGCCGATGTGTTTGCCCGCACCTTCCTGCGAGACGACGCCGCGATTCGTCACCTTCCTGATATCAGTGAAGGCCGAGATCCCATCACCCATCGAGTAACAGACTGCAATCCCCTCGATCTCATCCAGAGGACAGAGGTGTTCGAGGTCATGGACTGAGAACTCGCGCGCGGCCTCGCGTGAGATCTTGAAATGCCCCTCCTCGGAGGCAAAGCGCATGGCCGTCGTGCCATGATCGATCCCAATAAACATGGTGTTTCCTGTACCTTTTGCACCTGCCTGCACAAGTACGTTTTCTGGTCGTGATAAGAGGGTCTGGATTGAAATTTCGCAGGGGATTGCCTCAGGAGGCACCTACTCTTTCCGAATTCATATCAGAAATGTTCTTGAAGATTTTTACTCCCCCATATTCGCTCTGCTCACATCTCGGAAATTGGATGTATTCTGGCTATGTAAAAACCCTCTTGATGACTCTCTCTGTCGGGGGGCTTGGCCGCCCCCCGAACCCCCGCCACAAGATAGATCGAGGACAGCAGCACTCTCTTTATGGTCATCTATTCCGCCTTCCCGACCCTATCGTGCTCCCGGGGTCCGGGATCTCTGCCCCCAGCCAAAGGGGTAGGAAGGCGGGGGACACACATCCTCCACACAAGAGGTAAGGATTTTTACAGAGCCGGTTTCCGAGCATTCGAGAAAATCGGAGGCTTTCAAGCCGCTGAGATGATCTATGATCATCGACGGCACGCCCCTCGCCAAAGAAGGCCACCCAGAGGGTCTCTACAGAGCCAGCAGTTCAGGCACCAGTCGTCTCGTAGCGATGTTTTATGTATTCCACAATCCCGATGAAGACGACCCCAACGATGAAAAATATCCCTCCAGCAGGGAGGAGGTCGCCAGACGCCGCAGCCTTTTCAAAGAGCGTCCTGGTCGCCCCAAGCATCAACCCGGTGAGAAAGGCGATCATCACTGTATGATAGGTTTCCAGGAGATATTTCAGGGCCTTTATGAAGAGGAAAAGACCAGTGACTGCACCGACAAGAAAGGCAAAGATCTCAGGGAAAGAGAACGCCTTGAGCGCCGCGAGCATGAACTCATACTGATTGAGGATGAGCGTGATATAGGCGCCAGAGATCCCTGGGAGGACCATCGCGCAGATCGCCACCATGCCGGTCAGAAAGATCACAGGCAGGGAGTGGCCAAGGTTGAGATGGCCAAGGCCGGTAAGCAGAAATCCGGCGACTACCCCGGCCACAAGAAAGAGCAGACCCTTCACTCCTGGATCACCTATCCCCCAGAAGAGGATCACCGCCGAGGCGATGATCAACCCGAGGAAGAATGAATAGGTCTCGACACCGTAATCGCTGAGGAGGTACAGGATGACGCTCGACATCGCCAGAAACGCCGTGGCGATCCCGGCACCAAGGACGACCAGGAACAGAAGGTCGATTTTCTCGAGGTCATCCCTGAACGCGCCGAAATCGCCGCGCAGCACGTGCTTCAGGGAACCTGGATCGATGGCCCCGATCGCCCTGATCAGTCGTTCGTAGATCCCAGTGATGAGAGCGATGGTCCCTCCTGACACACCTGGGATGACGTCGCAGGCCCCCATCATCAGGCCGCGGACGTATATCCCAACATGTTCCCATATCCCTTTGCGCATGCTCATAATCTCGTGGGGTATGGTGTGCAGGCGATGGGTAATTAATGCTTATGATAGAAGTCTGAGAGGGGCGGTATCCTGCCAGGGAAAAGGAGGAGGAAGAGACGGAAGAACGGGGGCGCCGTCACCCATATTATCTCGCGCTGCCAATGAGATCGTATATGTTTTCGATCGTCACGGGCGGCGCCGGGTTCATCGGCTCCCATCTGGTCGATACCCTGGTGGCACAGGGAGATCGTGTGCTGGTCATCGACAGCCTCCGCACCGGAGATCTCGTAAATATTAGAGAACACCTCGACGCCGGGAAAGTCGAGTACCTGCAGGCCGACCTGCTTGGAGATGGGTGGCAGGAACGGTTTGATGGGGCGGACCGGGTCTATCACCTCGCCGCCGACCCCGACGTCCGGGGGAGCGCCGCCACCCCGACAGACGTATACGAGAACAATGTCACCGCCACGGTCCGTGTCCTCGATGCGATGCGGACGTACGGCGTCGGCGAGATCGTATTCACTTCCACCTCGACGGTCTATGGCGAGGCGTCGGTCATCCCGACTCCTGAGGACTACAGCCCGATGGAACCGATCTCAGTCTATGCTGCAAGCAAACTGGCTGCCGAGGCGATGATCTCCTCTTATGCCCATACCTACGGCATGAAGGCATGGGTCTTCAGGTTCGCCAACATCATCGGGGAGAGGAGCAACCACGGTGTGATCTGGGACTTCGCCCACAAACTCAAGGCAAATCCAGCAGAACTTGAGATCCTTGGGGACGGGAAGCAGATCAAGTCGTACCTCCTGGTCTCAGAGTGCGTGACGGCCGTTCTCCACGCGGTCAGGACCACAGACGAGCCCTTCTCCTGTTTCAATATCGGATCTGAAGATTGGATCGATGTCACGACGATCGCGCAGATCGTCACAAGCGAGATGGGGCTCTCTGATGTGCAGTTCAAATACACCGGCGGCGACCGCGGCTGGGTCGGGGACGTGCCAAAGATGCAACTTGCGGTTGAGAAACTCAAGGCAACAGGCTGGCACGCCGGGACCGGATCAGAAGAAGCGGTGCGGCAGGCGGCACGCGCCCTGATCAAAGAGATCTGCTGAAGAACACAAAAGAGAAGGTCAAAGATGAAGTATATCGTCGTGCTCGGGGACGGGATGGCCGACGAGCCCCTTGAAGCACTCGGTGGCCAGACCCCCCTTGAATATGCAGATACGCCCAACATGGACCTCGTCGCAAGAGACGGGCAGTGCGGACTCTTGAAGACGGTGCCGGATGGGTTTGAGCCAGGAAGCGATGTTGCAAACCTCTCGGTCCTGGGCTACGACCCACGGACCTGTTATACCGGTCGGGGTCGGCGGGAGGC
>JAQVHG010000003.1 GCA_028696365.1 Methanofollis sp. | reverse complement strand
AAAGAGGTAGGAAGGTGGGTGACACACGTCTCACCCACACAAGAGACGAGGGTTTCTACAGAGCCTGATCTCTGACTGATCGCTACATGCACCCACTATTATATATCTCGCCGATATCTTCACCATGGAACCGCTCATCACGACCATACCCCCGGGACCGCGTGCCCGGGCCGTCCTGGAACGGGACCAGCGGGTCGTCTCCCAGTCGATGGCGCGGGAGTACCCGCTGGTCGTCGACCGGGCCGAGGGCACCAACCTCTGGGACGTGGACGGGAACCGGTACCTCGACTTCACGGCTGGGATCGCGGTGATGAATGTGGGTTGGAACCACCCGGCGGTCGTCGAGGCGGTGCGGGAGCAGGTGGGGCGCCTCTCACACGGGGCGTTCCTGGACGTCTGCTCTGAGGTGCCGGTCCGCTTTGCCGAGGAGTTGGTGACGATGCTCCCCAACGGACTCGACCAGGTCTATTTTTCCAACTCCGGCGCCGAGAGCGTGGAGGCGGCTCTCAAACTTGCCCGCCGGCACACGAAGCGGAAGTATTTCATCTCTTTTTATGGCGGGTTCCACGGCCGGACCTATGGGGCGCTCAGCCTCACGGCGACGAAGGTGATCCAGAGGAAGCACTTCGGGCCCTTCCTCCCGGTGGTCCATGCCCCGTACCCTGACCCGTACTGCCCCTTCGGGCTCGAATCGGTGAGTTGTGCCGTCGACGTGATCAAGTACCTCAGGGAGGAGGTCTTCAGGACCGAGGTCTCGCCAGAGGAGGTGGCGGCCATCGTCGTCGAACCCATTCTGGGCGAGGGCGGCTATGTCGTCCCGCCGCCCGGGTTCCTGCAGGCCCTGCGCGATCTCTGCGACGAGTACGGGATCCTCCTGGTCGCCGACGAGGTGCAGGCCGGGTGCTACCGGACCGGGCGGTTCCTCGCCTCAGAGCACGAGGGGGTCGTCCCTGACATCGTCTGCCTGGCCAAGGCCCTCGGCGGGGGAATGCCGCTTGGTGCCACGGTCGCCTCAGAGGAGGTGATGGACTGGCCGCCCGGCTCGCATGCCAGCACCTTTGGCGGGAACAATGTGGCCTGCGCCGCGGGACTGGCGGCGCTCGAGATCATGCAGGCGCCAGGGTTCGGGGCGCATGTGAGGGAGGCCGGGACCGTGCTCCTCGACGGGCTCCACCGTCTCCAGGAACGCCACGAGATCATCGGAGACGTGCGTGGGGTCGGGCTGATGGCCGTGATCGAACTGGTAGAGGACCGGGTGAGCAGGGTGCCGGCGCGGGCGACCAGGAACCGCGCCCTGGTGCGGGCGTTTGAGCGGGGGCTCACTCTTCTCCCCGCGGGCGAGTCGGTGATCCGTTTCTCCCCGCCGCTTGTCATGGACGAAGAGGAGATCAGGGCCGGACTTCGGGTCCTGGACGAGGCGATGGAAGGCCTCTGAGGAGTTGATGAAGATGAGAAAAGTTACCTATGTCAGCCTGGAATCGGACGAGGGGATGCACGCCTCCTATGAGGCGGCCCTTTCAGACCTGGAGAGCCGGCTCGGCCACCGCCACCCGCTCTTCATCGGTGGGAAGCAGTTTACGACGACACGAGAGTTTGTGGTCAGGTCGCCGGTCGACCAGGAGGTGATCACCGGGCACTTCCAGCAGGCCGGGGAAGAGGAGGCGAAGGTAGCGGTCGAGGTGGCGAGGAACGCATACCCGGCATGGAGCCGGACCGACCCGGCCGAGCGGGTGGCGGCGATGCGTGCGACGGCAAAGGTCCTCGACCGCGAGGTCTACCCTCTCGCCGCCCTCATCACGATGGAGGCCGGAAAGACGCGGGCCGAGGCGATCGCCGAGGTCGGCGAGGCCGTGGACATGATCAGGTACCACTGTGACCTCTACGAGCAGGCCGACGGGTTCGTCGTCCCGATGCGCCCCGAGACTCCTGGGGCGACGAACAGGAGCGTGATGCGCCCGCACGGCGTCTGGGCGGTCATCTCGCCCTTCAACTTCCCGCTCGACCTTGCGGCCGGGATGGCCTCGGCAGCCCTCCTCACCGGAAATACCGTCGTGCTCAAACCCGCAAGCAAGACCCCGCTCTCCGGCATCAGGCTCTATGAGGCCTTCATTGAGGCCGGGGTGCCTGCCGGCGCTGTCAACCTGCTCACCGGTCCTGGCCACCCCTTCGGTGAGGTGGTCACCGCCCACCCGGCGGTCGACGGGATCGCCTTCACGGGGTCGCGGGAGGTGGGGATGTGGCTGATGCGCACTTTCCTCGCACGCCAGGCCTATCCCAAACCAGTCGTCGCCGAGATGGGAAGCAAGAACCCCTGCATCGTTACCGGGACGGCCGACCTGGAGAAGGCGGTCGAGGGGGTGGCCCGCGCCGCCTTCGGATACGGCGGGCAGAAGTGCAGCGCCACCTCGCGGGTCTATGTCGAGCAGGAGGGCGCCGAGGAGTGTGCCAGGATGCTGATCAGGCGGGTCGGGGAGTGCGTCGTCGGCGACCCTCGCGAGCGTGGGGTCTTCATGGGCCCGCTCATCTCGGCCAGGGCGAAGCAGACCTTCGAGGAGGCGGTGGCAAGGTGCCGGCAGGACGGCGGCCAGGTGCTCGCCGGCGGGAAGACGCTGGAGGAGGGCGCCCTGGCCCGCGGGTTTTATGTGCAGCCCACGCTCGTCGCCGGTCTCCCTGAGGACCACCCCTTGATGAAGCACGAACTCTTCGTCCCCTTCCTCTGCATGCAGCCTTTCAGGTCTCTTGACGAGGCAGTCAGCCATGCGAACGAGACCGAGTATGGCCTGACCGCCGGGATCTTTGCCGAGGACTCCGACGAGGTCGGGGCCTTCTTCGAGGGGATCAGGTTCGGGGTCTGTTATGCCAACCGTCAGGGCGGGGCGACGACCGGGGCGTGGCCCGGCGTGCAGCCCTTCGGCGGGTGGAAGGCGAGCGGGTCGGCCGGGAAGGGGGTCGGCGGGCCGTATTATCTTCTCTCGTATCTCAGAGAACAGGCGCAGAGCAGCCAGTACGCCCCCTGACCACCACCTTTTTCTCGCCTCCCTGCTATTCCCGGGCATGCGATTGGCCATGGAGCGCTGGCATCTCCCTGACCTGAAGCAGGCGGTGGCGAGGTGCCAGGAGAGGAACGGCCAGGGGATCGAGTGCACCCTGACCCCGGTCGGTGAGTTTGCAAAAGACACAAAAGAGGCGAAGGGGCTGACTTCAGAGTTTGTCGCGGGCGTCCGTGCCGCTGAGAAACGCGACCTCGACGCCGCGGTCGGGGTGAAGTTGACCGCGCTCGGCGGGGTCTTCGATCCCGAAGGGGCGCTGGAACGCCTGGACACGATCGTCAATGAAGGCGAGCGGCGCGGTGTCGCCGTCGAACTCGATATGGAGGGGCGGGGGCTGGTCGACCTTGCCATGGAAGCGGCGTACCGCCATGCGGCCGCCGAGCCCCCGCTCACCCTTGCCGTGCAGGCCTACCTCGACCGGACGGTGGAGGACCTCACGCGGCTTGCGGCAACCGGGACCAGGCCGCGCCTGGTGAAGGGGGCGTACCTCGGGGACGTCGACGATTTCTTCGAGGTCCAGGGTCGGTTCAGGAGCGTCGCCGCCAGGCTCATCACCTCGGGCCGTCCCTTCTCAGTCGGCACCCACGACCCCGACCTGGTGGCATGGCTCCTCCACGTCGGCGGGGCCTCGAAGGAACAGGTGGAGTTTGCTTTTCTGACCGGGCTTGCCGACCGGACAAAAGAACAGATGGCCGAGCAGGGGTGGAGGGTCAGGGAGTACATCCCCTTCGGTCGGGACGCGGGGGCCTATGTGGAGCGGCGTCGGCGCTACCTTGCGACTCTACGGGCACTCGGGAGGATGCCGCTCCCCTGAACTCTCCCCTCTCCGTGTCTCGTCGGCAACCCAGGCCAGGTAGTCGGCGTCGCCACCGATGATCGGGAGGGCGATGATCTCTGGGGTCTCATAGGGGTGCGCCCCCTTCAGGGCGGCGGTGAGGTCTGGGAGGAGGTCGCGCCTCGTCTTGATGACCAGGAGTTCCTCACGCTCGCGGGCGAGCGTCCCCTCCCACCAGAAGACCGAGCCCACCCCGAAGAGATTCACACAGGCGGCCAGCCGTTTCTCGACGACTCGTTCGGCGATCCGTTCGGCGTCCCCCGACGGGGCGGTGCAGAGGACGACGACGATCCCAGGGTCCATTCAGACCCACCCCCGCGTCCGCATCGCATCCAGGGTGTTGCTCACCGCAATTGAGTAGGCCGCCCGCCGAAGCGAGGTGCCGGTGATGAGGGCTTTCTCGTGGACGGCATGATAAGCGTCCTTCATCTGTCTGCGCAGCCGCCGGTCGACCTCGGCCTCGTCCCAGTGGTCGAGGGTGGCGTTCTGGACCATCTCGAAGTACGAGACGACCACCCCGCCGCCATTGCAGAGGATGTCTGGGAGGAGGAGCACCCCGTTTTCTTCGAGGGCGCTCTCGGCCCCCTCGGCCACCGGGCCGTTCGCAAACTCGGCGACGATCCCGGCCCGCACCTCACCGGCATTCTCCTCGGTGACGGCGTTCTCGAGGGCTGCGGGGATGAGGAGGTCGACGTCGAGGGTGAGAAGATCCCCGCTGTTCATCTCTCTCCCCCCTGGAAACCCGGCGACCTGCCCGGTGGCGTGCTTGTGTTCGACAAGGCGGTTGATGTCCAGCCCCTCCCTGTTCATCACCCCGCCCTGGCTGTCGCTCACCGCCACCACCTTCGCCCCGGTGAGGACCGAGGCGAGGCGAGCGGCATGGCTCCCCACGTTCCCGAAACCCTGGACCGCCACCGTCGCCCTGGCAAGGTCGATCCCGGCGTCCTTGGCCGCCTCTTCCACGACATACCACCCGCCCCTCGCCGTGGCGTCGACCCGGCCTTCAGACCCCCAGACCGCAAGGGGTTTGCCGGTGATCGCCCCAAAGGCATTTCTCCCGGAGATCTTGGAGTACTCGTCCATCATCCAGGCCATCACCTGTGCGTTGGTGTAGACATCGGGGGCGGGAATGTCCTCGTCGGGCCCGATGAACCTGGAGACCGCCCTGATATAAGCCCGGCTCAACCGTTCGAGTTCGGACTCAGAGAGTTCTTTTGGGTTGCAGATCACCCCGCCCTTCGCCCCGCCGAGTGGGAGGCCGAGGAGGGCGCACTTCCAGGTCATGATCGCCGCAAGCCCCCTGATCGACTCCAGGCTTTCCTCGGGGTGGAAACGGATCCCGCCCTTCGTCGGCCCGCGTGCATCATTGAACTGGACTCTGAACCCCTCGAAGACCTTGATCTTCCCAGAGTCCATCCTCACCGGGATGGAGACATGGAGCTCGCGCATCGGCATCGTGAGGGCGGCCTCGGTCTCGGCGTCCAGGCCGAGGTCGTCGACGCAGGTGCAGACATGTCTGATGATGGTCTCAAGGAGTCCGGTCGTGCTCATAGTGAAGGCAGCATTCTCGCGCGCTGAGATAAATATGGCGTCTGGGGATGGGAGGAGGCGTACCTTGTGAAGGGAAGATAGATGGTCAGACAAATATATTTTTCATACACTGCGATGAAGTGGTGGTGAGTACATCCTCCCCAAAAAGGATGAGGCCGCCTTGAGGCAGGAGGATGAGGGAAGGGGGGATCACTATTTTCTTGGGTCTGTAGAAGGCCTCACCGTTTGGTACGAGTGTGACGCACCCGCTTTCCCGTACCATCACGCCGGGGCTCCTCAAAGACTCTTGTCTTCAGAATTCCCTTTGGTCGTCGGCGAAGATCAAATATCCACAGGAGATCGAAGATCTTCCTGTCACAAGGAATCTTCGATTCCTCCTGTTCTCGAACTCACTATCGTTCGTTTCCACCGAACCTACGCGAGAGTATGATCAGATGGGGAAGGCTGAATCGATGAACATAAAATGGGTGCTCCCGTCCTTTGCCTCTCTTCGTGTGGCCAGCACCCGGTACAGAAGAGCGATCAAGATTATTTCTACAAAACAAAAATATCGGCTCTGTAGAAATCCTCTTGATAGTTCTCTTCGACGGGGGGTTGCACCCCCCGGTCCCCCCGCGCGAGCGATAGGTGGTGGACAGTAAATTTCTCTTCAGATTCAGCGATTGTGCCTTCCTGGCCCTATCTTCATCCTGGGGGTCCGGGGGCAGAGCCCCCGGTGAGAAGATGGGGGAAGGCGGTTGAATCGCGCTCGCACTGAGAATTGGTACGGGTTTCTACAAAGCCAGAATATCAAAGAAACTTCTCTCCTTCACTCTCTCCCCCACCACTACATATCCGTCCTCACCAACAGCATTGATCGTCACGACGTGGTACATATCAGGCTCTGATCCCACGGTGCGGTCCCACTCCTGACGTCCGGTCTCATCATATTTTATGAGGTGCACATACGACGAGCTGTCAAAAGTTGCAAAATACCCAAGATCGCCCTCATCGTGCATCAGTGCGGCGACCACATATCCTCCTCCAGTCGCCCAGGTGATCGGGCAACCAGGAGGGATCGCAAACGTCTCTTCCCCGAGCACTGCACCCTCAGGACCATAGGTGATGGCGTGCATCGTACCGTCAGGGCCATGGACAACTGAATTATTCACGATCTCCTCGATCAACAGGTCAAGACTGCCTACTTCATTCTCCCGCACGCCGCAGAACTTCGAGGGTATGTATGGAACAGTTGCGTTCCAGAGGATCTCTCCGTCGGCATCAAGCCGTGCCAGTCTGGGTATCTCACGGGGGCCTCCCACCACGCCACACCCCCCGTCCGTCATCGGAAGGACTGTACCGACACCAGGAAACGCCTCAAGCCCTGCATAGTTCTTCACGTCCTGCACCGTCCCGTTCTCATCGATACGTGTCAGGACACTCCCGCCACCGACAATATAATTCCCTGAGTTCATCGACGCGATCGCCGTGGGCTCGAATGATATTGCAGACGCATAAATCCCCCACCGGGTCATGCCATCAGACCCAATCATCACGATCCTTGGTCCGCTCCCCAATTCAGCGATAACAATGCACCCACCGTCAAGAGTGGGAGCATAAGCCGCAGGCCATTCCGATTCCATGCTCCAGTCCCAGATTTTCTCCCCATCCGGTCCAAGACACGTGATCCATCCCATATGCATGGAAGGATCTGAACTCGGACGATTTCTGAGATTATATCCCACAAAAACCCTACCTTCAGGCACAGATACAACATCGGATAAGCGGTGCATGCGGAATAGATAGTCCCCATAACCGCTGTCGAGGGTCTGGTCCCAGAGGGTCTCGCCCTCCGCGTCGACCCTGACGACGCCGATATCCTGAGGATTGGTATCGCTGGAGTAGTATGAACACCCCGCGGTGAGCACGAAGGCCATGAGGGCCGCTATCAGTCCGAGAGAGACGATTCTTTGAAAATACATCTAAATATTCACCAAACTGAAAATCAGATCTTTTTTATGTTCATATTCCCCCATCACCTCTTGATTACCCCCACGATCACGTATCCATTCTCACCGATTGGATCAATTGTCTTGACAGAATCCATGGACTTCGATCCTACGATGCGGTCCCACTCCTGATGTCCGGTCTCGTTGTATTTGATGAGGTGCACACGAGAACCACCTTCAGATGCAGAGGATCCGAGAACACCCTCATCATCCATCAGTGCGGCGACCACATATCCTCCGTCAGTCGCCCAGGTGATCGGGCAACCAGGAGGGATCGCAAACGTCTCTTCCCTGAGCACTGCACCATCAGGACCATACATTATATCCCTTCCCTGATCAGAACCCCCGTTCCCTTGTTCCACGACCAGCAATTCCAGACCGCCCTTGTTGATCTCACGGACCCCATGGTAGTCATACCCTGAGGAGGAGAAGGGAACTGAGACATTCCAGAGAATATCTCCGCTGGCATCAAGACGTGTCAGCCGGGGCCGCTCATAGAGATCCCCGATTACTGCACACCCACCGTCAGACATCGGGACGATTGCACCGACACGCCAGAGAGGATTCTTCTGTCCGGTATATTTTTTCGCATCCAGCACCGTCCCGTTCTCATCGATCTGTACACAGAGAGCGCCGTCTGGGCTATGTGTCGGCAGATCGCCACCGACGATATAGCGACCTGATGCAGCCAGAGCAATTGCCGACATTTCGGCACTCGAGGGTCTCTTTCTTTCAGGAAATTGTTCAAGGATCTCTGACACGGGAACAGTCCATCCAGTACTGCCTTTAGGCCCGATCTTCACGATCCCACTATATCCGAACACAGCGACACATCCCCGGTCAGGGGCCGGGGCAAGGTCGTCGGGATAACTCGATCCACTCCAGTTCCAGAGTTTCTCACCATTGGGCCCAAGACATGCAACCCAGTTCGTGTCCATCGAAAGATTGGACTTCGGAGGATTCGTGAGAATGGATACTACAAATACCCGACCGTCAGACGAGGCCGTCACCTCAGAGAGGTAGTCCCCATACCCGCTGTCGTCGACAGTCTGCTCCCAGAGGGTCTCGCCCTCTGCGTCGGTCCTGACAACACCGATGTCCTGGAAGTTGGTGTTGTCTTTATAGACGGCACACCCTGCGGTGAGCACAAGGATCATGAGAACCGCAACGATTCCAGTAGTCAACATTACCAGTTTTTTCATGATACTCCTCTTCTATTCGATGTCATTCCAGGGGGCCAAAGGTCTCCTCTGGATAAGATCGGGATCCGGTCAATATTTTGAGTGGAACAATGCCCGTCGTTCCAGGAGGCACCTTTCTTGACGCTAATGCTCGGTAATCAACCTTAGGAGAATAACTGAAATATTGATGAGCGGAAAAATTCAGTTGAATGGATATGGGCGTTGCATTGCCAGAGATCGGTCTGAGGTGTTCAGGAAGGATGACATATGTAGTCCGATTGCCTCCACTCTCTTCCTCACCGGCGTCGTCGATCATGAGGGGAGAGCGAAATGCCTCTGAGAGTTCTTCTTTCGTGATGGATTGAGGAAGACCGGTGTGGAATACGGCTTCGATATCGGTTAAATTTTCACCAATAGTCTGAAATGCCAGCATCTTTCCGTTCTCCGTCATGACCAATAGAGGTGTCCAGTTTCCAAAACTCCGATTCTGGAACCTCACGTCAGAAAAGACCTGCTCTCCTTCAATCATCGGGATAGGCACGATAATATCGTTCACCAGCCCTCCCTTATAACTGGAAAGTCCCTGTATCAAGACGGTATAACTATAATGTCCTTGACTATGTCCTGGATGAATATAGATATTCATAGCAACGATCAGGACGAACAGCAGCAATATTGAAATAAAGATGACCTTGAGTACCTTGAGTAGATCACGTGAAAATGGGGAGATTTTTGAGGCCAATTAAAACATCTCCATCAAAATTAGTCTCGAATCACATAATCAACGAGTCCCATATTGTATAACAACCCTCTGCCTCTTGGCAACTCAGGGGCCGGACTTAACTTTTGGTTTGAGGTGTTCGGCTCCTGTGGGATACCTGATAAGGCATCCTCAACCCCTAATATATACAATTGGATATATACGCCTTCTGGTCCCCCCCCCTCTCAATCGGGGGACAATTAGAGGATTGTACCACAAAGTTTAAGGTAACATATTCTGGCTCTGAACACTGCCCATATCACTGTGATTCAGTGATGAGTCATCCCCAAACACTCTGTCAGATGGTTAACTCGAGGATCTTTAAGAGAGGTGGTGTGTTTTGAGGGGGGCCACCTTCTAAAATAAGGATTTTTTTCGTGATCTGTGGAGAGCGACTGAAAGGAACTGCAAGAAATATAGCCATGTAGGTTTGATCGATCTGCCTTCCTCCACGCTCTCGCCGGGGCCTCTATCGAAGATCAAAGATCTTCTCAAATTCGTAATCACTCGCATCCCTCGGATTTTTGGAACCACGATTGCGTCGGGAATGCAAAAGAGATGATCATGACGAGGAATTCACCTTCCTCAACCCTTTCGTGTGGCGGCCGCCTCCCACAGAGGTAACCATCATGAAGATCTTTACAAAGCCAGCATACTATTGAATTGCCCCCGATGGATGAGTGTCACTATATAATATCACATCAATACGTTTGAACATATCAGGGGCGATAATATCTCTGACATCCTGCCATCACCTCATGGTGTGAATATTTACATTGATGAATCGGGCGATCTTGGTTTTAGCGAGAATAGTTCTCCATTTTTTGTTGTAGGAGCAATTATCGCAGAAGGACCAGAGAAAGTTCAGCAGTGTAAGACCTGTATGAAGAGGGTCAAGAAAAAACTTCCAAAAAAATACAAAAACATCTCTGAGTTAAAATATCACAACACGAGTGACACATACAGAAGGCGTGTACTGGAGTGTATCTCAAGAACAGATGTTGATATCGCATATGCAGTCCTGAGAAAAGAACAGGTCTATATTAATCTCAGAGATAAACATCAGATTTTGTATAATTATATCACAGGTTCTCTTGTTTCGACAATATTGTCAGAGTACAGATGTTCACATGATGTCAATGTGATAATAGACAAATCCCTGGATGGCGTGGTCGGAGAAGAGTTTGATAAGTATCTTCTTTATCGTTCGATGGAGGAAGATATGAACCACATAGGGACACATGGACTGGAAATTTACCATGCTGATTCAAAACAGAATCATTGCATACAGGCCGCAGATTTTGTTGCAGGAGCAGTGCACCGACATTACAGAGAATATCTACCTTATACCGATTACTACTCTGTATTTGAAAATCGTATCACTATTGCACTGGATTATTTCAATGGACGCAGAAAATAGTGACCCCTCCCCTACTTTGTCCCACCCGCCTCAAGGCGGCCTCATCCTTTTCGGGAAGGATTTACTCACTACCATCTCATAGTAGTACTTGGGATATATAATTGTCGGATAATCACGATCCTTGGAAAAAAAAGTTCCGCGTCGTTATCCAGTATGTTAGATACTCTCTTTTATCATCCCTGAAGGTCGTAGAGGCCGGCCACTCGAAACCCTCTGGCTTTTTCGACTGCTCAAAAAGATCTTCAATCTTCTCAAGTTCGCTCGCGCTCACTCCCTGTCACACGATCGATCAAGGACGTGAAATTCTCTTCCAAGAACTTCGACCCTGCCTTCCCGCCCCGATCTTCATCCCAAAAGTCCGGTGGAAACGAGTGATCACGAGTCCAAGAAGATCTTTGATCTTTTTTGATAGAACTCCCGACGCGACCGATGAGGGAAGGCGACTGGTTCACGCTCAGGGAAACAGGTGAGGGATTCTCCAGAACAAAATCTGATACCCATCCTGAGCCTCTGTCGCAGAATCCAATCGAAACGATCATCATCCTCCACCCATCAAAACCCTCGATGCAACCCCGCCCGCCGCGCCTCAGCCACCGCCTCCTCGTACTCCTCCCTCCTGAGCGGACGCCCCAGGCTCTCCTGGCATGGTGCGGTCCCCGCGGCGGCATGCCACATCGGGCGATACTGGTCCATGACATTCACGTACGCATCCTTCGAGACCTCTTCGGCGATGAAGCGAAAGACCTCGCGGCTCCCGGCCAGGCCGTCAGGGAGGACGAGGTGGCGGATGATGAGGCCCCGCACAGCGATCCCTTCTTCGTCGACGACGAGGTCGCCGACCTGTCGCTGCATTTCGAGGAGTGCGGGCTTCATGTAGCGGGTGTAATGCGGGGCATGAGAGAGAAGACGGGCGGTCTCGTCGTCGCCGTACTTGGCGTCGGGCATGTAGATGTCAAAGACCCCGTCGAGGAGTCTGAGGCTCTCGACGCAGTCGTAGCCACCGGTATTGTAGACGAGCGGGATGGAGAGCCCTCTTTCCGCGGCGGTCATGAGAGCCCTGAGGATCTGGGGGAGGTAGTGGGTCGGCGTCACGAAGTTGATATTGTGGCACCCCTGGCGCTGGAGGGCGAGCATCATCATGGCGAGGTCGTCGCAGGAGACCTCCTGCCCGGCACCTTCCTGGCTGATGGAATAATTCTGGCAGAACTCACAGCGCATCGTGCAGTTGGAAAAAAAGATCGTCCCAGACCCGTATCGGCCGACAAGTTCTGGCTCTTCCCCGTAGTGCGGCCCAAAACTCGAGACCTTCGGGTCTGCTCCGCTCCGGCAATATCCCCGCTCCCCATGGAGACGGTCGACCCCACACTGGCGCGGGCAGAGGGTGCAGGCCGAGAGAAGCGCCCATGCTGCTTCGGCCCGGCATGCGAGTTCCCCGCTCCTGAGGAGGGAGAGGTATGAAGCCTCCCTCTCTTTCATCAGAGGATCCAGTCTACTCAGGTCACGATGAAGTTCCCGGTCATCTGGTTCGGGTGGACGTCGCAGCGGAAGAAGTAGGTCCCAGGCTCCTCAGGTGCGGCGAAGGTATAGGAGATCTCGGCCGGGCCGGTGATGACATCGCCGCGGAAGATCACCTCAGTGGCGGCCTCGGTCTCGTACACCGCAAAGTTGTGGTCAACTCCCTCATCCTGATTGTCGAAGTTGATGATGACCGGCGCACCGGCCGGGACGCTGATCTCGTCGGTGTTGAATTCATTGTCCAGGGCGCTCAGGTCAAAAGTCACGCTCTCCCCTGAGGGCTCGATCTCCTCGGTCTCCGTCTCGTTTATCGTCTCATTGGAGGTCTCGTTCACGACCTCGACGGTGGTCTCAGGCATCGTTTCGGTCACTGTCTCGGTCTCGGTTACTGTCACATTCATCTCGATTGGTGTGGGCGTGGGCGTCACCGTCCCTGTCCCTGGTTCCCCCGTACACCCCGCCGCCATGACAAAGGCGACCAAGGCGCCGAGGGCCAGCAAGCGTACCATCGCGTGCATGGTGCCGGACAGGTGATACCGGTTCATATACCTTTCGGGCTTCTCTATATGCCGGCCCCTCGAACCATTAGAGTGATGCGCGAACTTGCTGCGGTGAAGACTGAGGTGAAAAGATCGCGCTTTTACGCCCATCTCTATGTCCTTGACGACCCCAACGAGATGGCGGAAGTGCTCGACCTCCACAGAAAAGCGTACCGCAAGGCCGCCCACCACTGCTCTGCCGTGTGGTTCCTGTCAGGTAAAACACCGGTCGAGGCGACCAAGAACGACGGTGAGGTTGGCCACCCGGGCAAGGCCCTCCTCGGGGTCCTGGAAAAGCACGCCCTCGACCACCACGCCCTCGTCGTCTCCAGGATCTTTGGCCGGATCAAACTTGGTCCTGCCGGGGTGACGAGGGCCTTTAGAGACGCAGGCGAGTGTGCGGTCGAGTATTATTTGCATGAGGGGTGATGAATCGTTTTGTGACGAGAGGCCCCAGGTAAATTTCTTCTCTTTTTTGGCCCTGTAGAATCCGGCATGAACCCATAGATCAAGTATACGGGATGAAAATGTTCGTGGGTCTCCTGCTCGTGCACTGGTCTGTGTGCCTCCTTCTGAGCACGACACCACGCGGGAAGATCGTCGAATGGCCGCCCCTACCTGTCCTCGTCGTGGGGGGAACGAGCGCCAGCGAGTTTAAGAAAATTGGTTCTGTAGAAACCCTCACCCCCCCTTCCTCCATCTTCTCGTCGGGGGCGAGTGCCGCCCGAACCCCCGGGAATGAAGAGAGAGCCGGGAAGGCAGAATAGATGACCATAAAGAGAGTGCCGCCGTCCTCGACCTCTCGTGGAGCGAGGGGACCGGAGGGCGGCACGCCCCCCGTCAGAGAGATTCATCAAGATGATTTTTACAGGGCCGAGATATGCTCATTTGTGGATGCATGAGCCCAGGGTTTATGCCAGATTCTAAAAAGCCGAATCCATAGAACCAATCGGGTCTACCTTCCTGAGTTCAAATCCATCCACTCAAAAAGTATATATTTACATAAATATCATTTCAGCCTGTTGAATTGGTCGATCCAGATGAAATACAGGGTGATCTCTACGTTCCTCCTCCTAACCTTCGTAGTGGCGTTCGTCGGACTCGGAGCCCTGCTGGTCTTTCATCATGGAGACAGAGAGTCTGAGATCTCGTTTGAGACCGTTTCCCCCGGCGAGATCATGGCAGTCGTCAACGAGGCCGAACGGCACTTCACTGCAAACCTCTCCGGGGCTGTCGCCGGCGACGCCGCCCTGGTGCGGTCACTGGACTTGGATGCCCCCGATTTCTATCTCATCCCCTTCTCAAGGGAAGATATCACCGCGGTTGCGCAGATCGCCGTCCTGGAAAACGGGACCCCGAGATTTTCTCGGTGGAGGCACGACCTCTCTGGGACGGTCGCGTGGATGCGCCCGCCGTTCAGTGTAGCGATCACCATGCTCGACGATGCCGGGTATCCAGACCAGGACTGGACAGCACGTATGGTGAGTGTCTCCTGCGAAGAACCGATCCTGCCCTACCTCTGGGAGTTTGAGAATATGAGAGGGGAAAAAGTGTATATCGGGTATGACCTGGAGAACGACGAGATCAGGATCTATTCTACGCCGACGCCAGGTACGATCGCGTAAATCCTTGACCCCGACACGCACCCTTTTCTCCGCCAGACACTGACTTTTTTCTGTGCTACCAAAATTCTTCACTAGACTCCTCCGCCTCTCATCACCTGCAAACACTCACCGGCCCCATACCCCTACTCCAGGCCCGGCGATGTGGGAGGAAGTGCTCGCCCCGGCACATGGGGAGAGGAGGGGTGCGCTCACCCTCAACGAGGTAGAAGCGATCTGCAGAGCGATGAAGGGCACAGAGACAAGACGTGACCTCCTCGCGGTCGTCGGCCGTGGTGTCTTCTCCTTTCAGGTCACCGACCTGCAGGCGATGATGGAGAACTTCAGGAGAAAGACCGTGGACCTCGAACCCGGGTACCGGCGCCGCCTCCTGCCCAAAGTGGAGGAGCAGGTGATGGGGGCATACCACGACCTCGCCCTCACCTGCCGGGGAGAAAAATTCCTCGACGACGGACCGGTGGACCCCTCCCTCCCGGCCTATGCCGAGATGGTCGCGGAGGCATGCCGGGCCAGGGTGACGGCCGGGAAAGTGCCCGACCTCCTCGTCCTCAAGTACCTCCTTGCGGCCTACACGATGTACGTTCGCGGCCGCCCGGCCCATCCAATTGGGACACCGTTCCCGGGCGGACTTGAGGTCTATGCCGAGGGTGAGATCTATTACTGCCCAGTGAGAGAGAAGGAAGGGGACGTCCCCTTCTCCCTCTGCCCATACTGCCCGGCACGGCAGGACACCGGCGTCCGCGCCGCCCTCCACCGAGAGGGAGAGGCTGAAAGGATCGAGAGATTGGAGATCATCGAGGAGTCACGCCAGAATTATCATGGGTGAGAGGCGAGCGCTGACATAGGTCTCCATCGGTGTCGTCGCACCTCCCACGAAGACCCAGCTGTGGGGCGAAGTCCTCCGTGAGAGACTATGAGGTCATCCCAAAACTCTCCCACTCTCCTCTTTACCGATTGATAGCAATGGATGATAATGAAGAAATCTCGGCTTTGTAGAAATCCCCTTTATAAATCTCTCTGGCGGGGGACATGCCGCCCCCCGAACCCCCACCACACGATAGGTCGAAGAGGGTAGCCCCTTCGTCATGGTCATCTATTCTGCCTTCCCGACCCTATCGTGATCCCGGGGGTCCGGGGGCAGCGCCCCCGGTGAGATGATGGGGAAGGTGGGTGAGTCACGCTCACACCAGGAATTGGTGAGGGTTTCTACAGAACCGGAATAATATTTCTCTCGATTGTTCAATATTGAGAAGAGAAGCCTCATATACAAAATGGAATATATTTTATCGTGCGGCGACAGGTCAGGCATCTCTTAGGAGTTTTGGTTGAATACGGGGCTACCCCAACTCTTTTCCATTTCATTTGTCCGTGATCGAGGCGCCGCGGAGGCGCTTGGAATGAACATCTTGAAAGGAGCAATGAAACCATATGATGTCAGAGCAGATATCATCGCCTTTGTCGTGATCGCAGGCGTGCTGGTCTCATCGGCAGGGGCGCTGCCCTGTGCGACCATCAATTTTGGCCTGATGCACACGAACGGGACGGCGGACACTGCCGAAGTGATCGAGAATGGTCCGGTCACAGCACCGTTGGGGACGAACACCTTCACGGTGCTCTGCAACAACACCGGCGATCAGAACCTCGACGGCCAGTGGGCGCGATATGAACTGACGGTCTGGGACACTAAGGGGTATTCCCACACCGACGCCTGGAAAACTGATCGTGCCGGGTCGCATACGCTCGAGTTGAGACTTCATTCGTACAATGCAGGCGATGCTCAGTACTGTCTCTCCTGCCAGACCGGCACCTGGTTTGATGCGATACAGAATGAACGCACCATCATCAATGACCTCATCTACGAGGACACAGAGAAGGAGTTTCAGGGTTCTCTGGCGAGCATCTTCCCCCTCGCGCCCATGACCTGGACGCCAGGAGAGGAGGTGCCGGAGGTCTCACTCGAGACCGTCCCGCCCGAAGAGATCCCGGCACCTGTCGCTGAGGCAGAGCGACATGCCCCATCGACCCTTGCCAATGCGGTTGCTGGCGACGCTGTCCAGGTGACGGCATTGGACAACACTCTCCGTGACTTCTGTCTTATCCCCTTCTACCTGGACGGCGAACTCGCCGCCGTCGCAGAGGTCTCGCTTGCCGGGGCTGGCACCTCACCACACTTCAAGGAATGGAAATTCAGCCACCCCGACCCAGCCGCCGCACTCACGCGTCTCTCCCTCGGGGAGACAAACTGGGCGCTTGGCAAGGCAGGATATACCGGCGGGAACTGGACGGCACGCGTGGTGAGCATGAACTGCGACGCCCCCATCAGGCCGTATTTCTGGGAGTGTGAAGACGGGGGAGGCGAGAAGGTGTATGTCGGGTACGACCGCTACGACGATGTGGTCAGGATCTATACCAGTGTGACGCCGAGGGCGAGGGCAGGGTGAGACGGTGTGGATTGGTGATGCGAAAGGCGAGTATGAACCCCTCACCAATTTTCAAGAGATCCATGTTCTCGGGGAGTGACCGGGAAATGAACCTGGCAACCTGATCAAGGTCACTCTTTCAACCCCGCCGCCGCGGCATAGATTGCAAAGCCCTGCTCGCCGTCGAGCCCGAGGATTGTGTTGAGTGCATCGTCGTCGAAGGCGGCCATCGCACAGACCCCGCACCCGACGGCCTCGGCCCCGAGATAGAGGTTCTGGCAGGCGTGCCCGGCGTCCATAAAGATGTAGCGGTAGCCCCGCTCCCCGTACCGCCAGGTCATCCGGTAGATGTCGGCCGCCCAGAGGAAGACGACGGCGGCATCGCTGACCATCGGCTGGTTGATGAGCGCCTCCTCGACGGCGGCGGCGACATTCTCAGGGGCTTCGATCTTTGAGAGGCCGTGGGAGAGAGCGGCATAATGGTACAGTCCTGGAGCAAGTCCGTCCACCCGGTTCACGAGCAGGTAGGTCTCAAGGGCATGACGTGCCCCGGCCGAGGGCACGGTCCTGAAGGTCCAGGCGTCCCCGAAGACCGAGGTCACCCCTTGCGAGCACCAGAGGAGATACGAGAGGGTGGCAAGGGGCAGAGGTTCTAGAGCGTAGGTGCGGACACTCCGCCGTAGGGCGATCGCCTCGACCAGGCCAACCGGCTTCAGGTCGGCCTCATCAGGAGGGGGAAGCGGGGTCACCGCTCCGGTATGCGGCCGCTCAAGAGGCGGCTGCGGCCTCCCAAGCACCTGGTCGGACGGCGGGAGATGGGCAAACTTCGTCTCTTCAAGAAAAGTGTGTCCAGTATGACTCTTCACTCTCTGCATGTTCACCTCGATACCAGGGAGGCATGAAAAGATTTGCGCCAATAAAGACCAGAGAGTATTTAGCCGGTGAGGCACCTATGCGGTATTGTGGGATCATGAGTTCCTGGCTCTTTGATCGAGTAGTCTTTGCAACTGATTTTTCACAGAATGCCGAGGAAGCAGGCGCAGTGGTCCCTCTGCTCCCGCGCCTCGGGCAGGTAGTCCTGGTCCATGTCCTTGGACCCGGGGGTGAGGAGCGGCCGTGGTTTGCGGGCCGGTCTTTGCATTCGCTTGAGGAGACGGCGGAGCGCGCGCTCTCCAGGCGTGCCAAAGAGTATCAGGAGGTCGGAGTGAATACGAGGTACCGCATTCTCCGTGCACCTGACGGCGAGATCGCTGCCGCCGTCTTGGACGCGGTCAGGGAGGAAGAGGCGACGGCGGTCGTCGTCGGAGCCCAGGGATATGGGCTCATCGGCACCCTCCTCCTTGGGAGCGTCTCGACGAGGGTGCTGGAAGGGGCGGGAGTGCATGTGGTCATCGCGCGGGACGGCAGCGGGCGGCAGAACCCAGTGGCCTCCCCGGTCCTCTGCCCGGTGGCCTTTGGTCGGCCGTCACGCGAAGCGGTGGCCCTCCTCCCGGCGCTCGGAGCTAGAGAGGTGGTGCTGCTCCATGTGCTCGCAAGCGATCACAGTGCGGAGGAAGAGAAAGCGGCTGAAGCAGAACTTGCCAGGTTGAAGGATCATCTGGAATCATGCGGGACAGAGGTGCAGGCCCTCCTCAGGACTGGCCGCCCCTCAGACGAGATCGCAAGGACCGCCCGGGATGCGGGAGCCGGGCTCGTCGTCATCCCGCGGCTTGGCAAGACCGACTATATCAGGAATATCTCGATCGGGAGCACAGCCCTCGCAGTCGCGAAGAAGGCACCGTGCTCGGTCCTTGTCCTTTCCCGCCCCACCGACCTCCATGAGGAGGTGCGCGAACTTACACCTGAGGAGTTCGGATTCGTTGATGAGATCTGGAAGGAGTATCGCGGGCAGACGGCCGACCCTGCGACCGACCGGATCTTCGGACTCTTTGTAGAGGGGACGCTTGCAACGGTGGCCAGGTGCCGCCGCCACCCGGACGGGCTAGAGGTAGACGGAGTCTTCACCCCCATGGAGATGCGGGGGCGGGGGTACGCCAGGCGTGTCACCGATGCTCTGGTCCAGGCCTGCGGCGAGGAAGACCTGTACATGCACTCGACCCTCGAACTCGTCGGGTTTTACATGAGCTACGGGTTTGTCCCCATCCCTGAGTCTGGCCTTCCACCCTCGATCAGGATGCGGTTCTCCTTTACCATCGGCAACCTCGAAGGGGCAAATGTCAAAACGATGATGCGCCCGGCCGGTGGCGGGCCGGCGTGATGCGATCACATTTTATGGACAAAGGGCTCTGGAGAAAACCTCCAAATGGTTCTCTTTGGCGGGAGAGCGTGCTGTTCGAAGATCAAAGATCTTTTCATGTTCGCTCCGCTCACACCCGGCACACGATAGGGTTGAAGACGGTTGCACCTTCTTTATGGTTGAGCATATCCCAAAACTTCCTGTGGCTTGAACATCGTCTTGAACTGAAGTCATTCAGTTCTGGAGATCTAAGCCCTATCCTCCATCGGGGGGCTTGGCCGCCCCCCGAACCCCCCACAGATGAAGATTGACAGGGGATCGCATCCCTTAATCACGATCATCGCTCTGCCTTCCCGACCCAATCGTGGGTGATCCCGGGGGTCCGGGGGCAGAGCCCCCGGTGGGGGCGTGGGAAGGCGATGAATGCACGGGTGCGCGATGGAAAAAAACTGGGATCTCTTCATTGTCACCCATCATCGGTGAGGATGAGGGCTGGAGAGTTTTGGGATGACCTCAATGACTATCTATGCAGGGGGGCTTGGCCGCCCCCGGCGAGGGACTATAGAACAGTGGGTGACACTCATTCTTCCCACAATAAGTGAGGGCTTCTACAGAGCCAAAATATCAAAATTATCTCGAACTCGCTCTTGCTCGATCCCATGGAAGTATGAGTGAACGTGGGAAGACTGAGAACCTCCGCTCTCTTTTGGTCTAGGACGCGATAGAACGGAGTTGAGAACACAGGGAATCGATGATCCTAACCTGATTGGAAGATCTCTGATCTTCCATAGATCCCTGATCTCCGATAGCAACCCTCTACGAGAGTGAACCACCAAAAAAGATCTCTAAAATTATTAAAATCACATTTTTTTGTCTCCACGTAGCACAAAGTTTCTAACCAGTGATGTCATAGCTGAATCTGATAGCTGGACTGATACCTATGCGGAAAGTGTTGACCCTGTTTCTATGCATCTGCCTCGTCGGCCTCCCCACCCTGGCCGGCGCCGCCGATGTCGAGCGCACCCTCAGCACCCCGGCCCCCGCGGACGGGAGTGTAGTGGATGTCACTCTCTCGATCGAGGAGATCGCCGCCGGAGGGGTGATCGAGCACCTGCCCCCTGGCTTTGTCTTTGCAGGGAGCAGCCTCCCGGCCAACCGAGTGGAGGCCAATGAGAGCCGGATCTGCTTCGCCCTCCTCAATGAAACCTCGGTCACCTATCAGATCGTCGCCCCTGAGAAGGGAAATGGTGAGATCACCGGGGAATGGTACGACTTTATCAACCAGATCAACGGCACCATCCAGGCCTCGCGCATCGGCGTCGACGGCGTCGGAGTCACTGAGACCACAACCTCGCCAGGTCCGGCCCCGACCCTCATCATCGCGGCGCTTGCAGGACTCATCATTGCACGGGGGCGACGGGAGTGAAAACTAGAACGCTTGCGCTCTTCATCGTCCTCCTCGTCCTTGCCGCGCCGGCAGCCGCCCTCCAGGCACCGCCGGACTCCTCGGAAGACGAGACCGTCTCTGAAGACGAGTTTGTGAGGATGGTCCTCTCCTTCCTCACCGGCGGAGAGGACGCACCTGCCCTCGCAGACGTCGAGGAGGCCGCAACCCTCCTTGACCTTCCGTCAGGACAGACGCAGACCGTCACCGACCTTGCCGGTCGGCAGGTCACCCTCGACGGATCGCTGACGCGGATCGTCGTCTTCAATGGTGAGACCCTCGAGACGATGCGGACCCTCGGCGTGGACCCGTCTCTCGTCGTCGGGGTGGACAAGTACACCGCGGAGCGGGAAACCTTCTTCCCCGAATACCAGAAGACCCCGGTGGTCGGGAGCATCTGGGCCCCAGACTACGAGCAGGTGGTCACCCTCCAGCCCGACGCCGTCTTCCTGTACGCCACCACCAGCAAGGAGTCCTGCGACGAGATCCAGAAAAAACTCGAGGACTCTCTCCCTGACGTGAAAGTCTTCAGGTTCGACTGCTTCACCCCTGAGACCTATGCGAAGGAGGTGCGGGCGATCGGGACGATCTTTGACAAAGAAGCCGAGGCCGAGCGCTTCGCCACCTTCTACACCTCGGCCCTCGAAAACATCTCGGCCGCCGGTGCTGAGGTCCCAGAGAGCGAACGCCCCACCGTCTACATCGAGAACTGGCGGGACTACAAGACCGGGGCGGCAGGCTCTGGGTATGAGCAGAAGATCGCCATGGCTGGCGGGACAAACATCTTCTCAGCCCTCCCTGGCGACTACCCTGAGATCGATCCCGAGGCGATCATCGCCGCCGACCCTGACGTGATCGTCAAACTCATCGGCGAGGGTGCCTACTCATACGGCGGGTACGCCGATGTCGAGAGCGAGAAGGTCGCCGGGGTCTACGACTCCCTTGTCGCACGGCCAGGATGGCAGAGCCTCACCGCCGTGAAGGACGGTCGCCTCCACCTTCTCCACAACAACATCATGGGCGGCCCGCAGCACTTCATCGGGATGACCTACCTTGCCGAGTGGTGCTATCCAGACCAGGCTTCGAGCCTCAACCCACAGGCTCTCCACCGCACCTACCTGGAGGAGTTCCAGCACCTGGAGATCGACCCTGCCGAGAGGGTCTTTGTCTATCCCTGAGCCTCCATGACACGTGACGCACTCAGGGAAGGAATCGCGGCCGCCCGGCAGAAACGGGCGGCCTTCTTTTTCTTCACTATCCTGGCCTTATTCCTCCTCATCGGTGTGGCCGTCACCCTCGGGAGCGCCGGGTTCTCGGTCGCCGAGGCCTATCGCGCCGTCCTCGCCGGACTTTTCCCAGGATCTTTTGAGTCCTCAGATCTGGCACAGACGATCGTCTGGGACTTCCGCCTCCACCGGGTGCTCTTCGCCGTCGTCGCCGGGTTCGGACTGGCGGTCGCCGGGACTGTGATGCAGGGGATTCTCAGGAACCCGCTCGCCAGTCCTTTCACCCTGGGCATCGCTTCGGCTGCCTCGACCGGCGCCTCGGTGGCGATCGTCCTCGGTGCCGGGTTTGTCGGCGGGAGTTATCTCATCATCGGGAACGCCTTCCTCTTCGCGCTCCTGGCGGCCCTCATCATCTACGCGATGGCGAGGTACCGCGGGATGGGAGCGACCTCGATGATCCTTGCCGGCATCGCCCTGATGTACCTCTTCTCGGCGGTCACCTCCCTCCTCCAGTATCTTGGGACGGCCGACGAACTCCAGGAAGTCGTCTTCTGGATGTTCGGATCCCTCGACCGTTCGTCATGGCCGAAACTCGGGATCGTCACCCTCCTCCTCGCGGTCTGCATGCCCTACCTCGTCTACCGCGCCTGGGACCTCAACGCCCTTGCCGAAGGCGACGAGATCGCCGAGAGCCTCGGCGTCCCTGTCAACCGTGCGATGACCATCTTCATGTTCATCGCCTCCCTCCTCACCGCAGCGGTGATCTGCTTCACCGGGACGATCGGGTTCATCGGCCTCGTCGCCCCGCACATCACCAGGATGGTGGTGGGTACCGACCACCGGTTCCTCCTCCCGGCCTCTGGGCTGGTGGGAGCGCTCCTCCTCCTCGGGGCCGACAGCCTGGCTAGAACTCTCCTTGCTCCGGTCGTCCTGCCGGTCGGGATCATGACCGCCTTCCTCGGCGTCCCGTTCTTCATCTACCTCTTCATGCGCAGGAGGGATGCCGGATGGTGAGGCTCGAGGTCGACGCCCTCTCATTCTCGTACCGGGATCGTTCTGTCCTCGACACGATCAGGTTCGCCGCGGAAAGCCCCGGCGTCGTCGGACTCGTCGGCCCGAATGGTTCAGGCAAAACGACCCTGATCAAGTGCATCGACGGGATCCTCAAACCAGAGGGTATGGTCCTTCTCGACGGCGCGAAGATCCCCTCCCTCTCCAGGCCCGAGGTTGCCAGACGGGTCGCGTACGTCCCGCAGGGGATCACCAATCACTCGCACGCCACCGTCTACGAGACCGTCCTGATGGGCCGCCGCCCGCACCTCTCCTGGCGGGTGAGCGAGGCGGACGAAGAGGCGGTGGTGCAGGCGATGGAAGCGTTGAAGGTGGAAGAGTTCGCCTTCAGGTGTCTCGGCGATCTCTCGGGCGGGGAACGGCAACGGGTGATGGTCGCACGGGCCCTGGCCCAGGGTTCCCCGCTCATGCTCCTCGACGAACCTACGAGCGCCCTCGACCTCAGAAACGGGATGGAGGTGATGGAGACGGTGGGTAGGCTTGCCCATGAACACGGGCGCCTAGTGGTGATGGCCATCCACGACCTCACCCTTGCCGCCCGCGCCTGCTCTCTGCTCGTCGTCCTGCGACATGGGCGGGTCTATGCACAGGGCACGCCGGCCGAGGTGCTCACCCCCGACCTCATCGCCGAGGTCTATGGGGTCGAGGCGGTCGTCGAGGAACGGGAGGGGGTACCCTACATCTTCCCGCTCAGGCCGCGGCGCGACTGAGATCTTTTGCGCGCCCTCCCTTCCTCCACTCCGGTGCCGGCGCCTCCTCTCGTAAAAGAGCATAATTCGCGCCGGTACCGGGATCCTGGACAATTAAGGGAGACCAGGATCACATAGAACCCTGCCCAATATATCTGGAAATATTCAATATATCCCGACCAAAAATGGAGGACATCTCAATAACCAGGAAATTTATGCCCAGAACCACATCTCCCCTGATCCTCTCTTCAGAAATCGAGAAATAAAGCAGATCCTATATCCGGCATCGGCGCAAACCACACACTTTGGTATTTCATCCCCACGCGATGGACTGCCAGGAGACTTCAGAACAATGCAGTGCTCACATCATCATATCAGTGATGACAGATGCATCTTCGCCTTCGGTCCTTCCAACTCTGCAGTGGAGAAGGCCGAACCCGGGGCTCTCATCGCTTTTACCACATTAGACTGTTTTTCCAACCAGATCACCACTGAAGACCAGTGCGTCACCGGGATCGACTTCTCGCGGATCAACCCGGCCACAGGTCCGGTCGCTGTCGACGGGGCGGTACGCGGCGACGCCCTCCAGGTCAAGGTCCTCGAGATCGTGCCAGAGACACGCGGAACCATCGTCACCATCCCTGACGCCGGCATCCTCGGTGCAGAGACCAAAAAGTCGACGACACGGATCTGCCAGGTCAAGGAAGGATCAGTCCACTTCGGCGAGATCACGCTCCCGGCCAGGCCGATGATCGGGGTCATCGGGGTCGCCTGCGACGAGGAGACCTCGTGCGGCAACCCAGGACGTCATGGCGGCAACCTGGACACCACGCTCATCGGTGCCGGCGCGACCCTCTACCTCCCGGTCTTCCATGACGGCGGACTCCTCGCCCTCGGCGACGTCCACGCGGTCATGGGCGACGGCGAAGCCTGTGTCGCCGCCTGCGAGGTGCCGGCCGAGGTCACCGTGAGAGTCGGCCTCTGCAAGGGGCGTGCCCCTGCCTGGCCGGTGCTTGAGACCGACGACGCCTTCTCTATCCTGGTCTCAGACGAAGACCTGGCACACGCCTTTGAAGAAGGGTTCGCTTACGCGGTCCGTGCCCTTGCAAAGGCCAACGAACTCTCCTGGGAAGACGCCTACATGCTTGCAAGCCTCGTTGCCGACGCCGGGGTGAGCCAGCTCGTCAACCCGAGAAAGACGATCAGGGTCCGCATCCCAAAGAGCGTGATGACGATCACCGCGCTCCTTGAAGCAATGCACCATGACGCGTGAGGCGGAGAGAAATGGCAGAACCTCAACTTGAGCGCGTCCTGCGACTGCGTGACCTCGTCGCCTTCGCCCTCATCGCCATGGTGCCCATCGCCCCGATGGGGATTTACGGGATCGTGGCCGTCCTCTCAGACGGACATGTCCCGCTCGTCTACCTCCTTGCGGCGATCGTCATGTCCTTCACGGCCTGGGCCTATGGCCAGTGCGCCTACCGGTTCCCTGAGGCGGGGTCGGCCTACGCCTATGTGCGTGAGAGTTTAGGGTCGCATATCGGTTTCCTCGCAGGATGGGCGCTCCTCCTCGACTATATCCTCATCCCGGGCCTGGTCATCCTAGTCTCGGCCCTCTGGATCGAAGCAGCGACAGGTCTCCCGTTCTATCTCTGGGCCCTGGTCTTCCTCATCCCGGCAACGATCCTCAACATCATGGGGATCAAGCGGGCCGCAAAGGTGACGATGGGGCTCTTCTTCTTCGAGATCGCCGTCTTTGTGATCTTCGTCGTCACCGCCGCCATGCGGATCCTCACCGACCCGACGCTCTCGTTCACGCTTGCGCCCTTCTATAACCCCGAGACCTTCAGCGTGGGGGCCGTCCTCTCTGGCGCCTCGGTGGCGGTGCTCAGTTTCCTTGGATTCGACATGATGACCACCCTGGCCGAAGAGACGGTCGAGGCGCGCAAAGTCGTGAGCAAGGCGGCTCTCATCGTCATCCCGCTCGTCGCCTTCTTCTTCATCTCGCTCACCTACTTCGGTGCGGTGATCCATCCTGGCGCCGCCTTCGATGACCCTGACGTCGCCTTCTTCTTCATCGCGCAGGAGACCGGTGGGGACTGGCTCCAGATCCTCTGCATGCTCGGCACGGTCATCGCCTGGGGGGTCGGCAACTGTCTCGTCGCCCAGGCCAGCGTCTCCCGCGTCCTCTTCTCGATGGGACGCCAGGGGCATATCCCGGCTATCTTTGCAAAGCTCCATCCGAAGTACAAGACGCCCTACATCTCGATCGTCGTCGTCGCCACCATCACCGGTGCGCTCCTCTATGTGCTGACCCTCCAGGACCTCTCGTCTCTGGTCAACTTTGGGGCGCTGACGACCTTCATGCTCCTGCACCTCTCGCTCGCCTACCGCTACATCTCGATCGAGGGGACACCGAAGATGGCCGTCGTCCCGGCGATCGGGTTCCTCCTCACCGGGGCGATCTGGTACAGTCTCGATATCTTCGCAAAAGAGATCGGGTTTATCTGGGTGATCATCGGGATCGTGTATCTCGCCTTCATCACGAGGGGCTTCAAGGTAAAGACCACCCTCCCGGTCGAATAATTTTTTTCGACTCTGGAGAAACTCTCGCCACTTCTAGGTGTGAACGTGACTCCCCCACCTTCCCCCATCTTTGGGCTGGGAAAGCACAATGGACGAACATGAAGAGGGTGTTGCGCCCCTCAATTCTATCCTTACATGGGAGGACCGGGGAACGTGCCGCTCTCCACCATAGTGTCATAGGCCATGTAGACTAGAGAGAGAAAGGTGGCGCATCAATCACCCTCCCACATCTTCGCCCTGGGAATTTTCAAAGACTGACTTTGTGGAATACCTCTAGAGGCTATCTATGCGGGGGTCTTAGCTGCCCCCCAAACCCCCACGCCACGAGAGGTCGAGGACGATAGTACCCTCTTCATGGACATCTATTCTGTCTTCCCGCCCTAATCCTGATCTCAGAGGGCCGGGGGAAACGAGCGTCAGCGAAGATGAGAAGACGAAACTTTTCGATGTGCGACCACAGGGAGCAGAAGATCTCTGATCTTCATTGAGCTCCTGACACGATGCGAGGGAAGGCCGGGAGGGTCACACTCATGCTCAAGGACAGTAAAAGTTTCTCCAGAGCCATTTTTTCGTGAACATTCCCGGGGAGCACCCACGATAATCCCCGAGTTCATCCCAAAACTCTCCTGCCCTCCTCCTCACTGATTGATGGCGATGGATGATAGTGAAGAGATCCCAGTTTTTTCATCGCGCACCTATGCATTTGTCGCCTTCCCCCTCGCCCACGTCGGGGGGTCCCGGGGGGCGGCACGCCCCCAGGTCGAGGAGAGCGTTGAGAATTTCAGGAAGGAAGCACTTCAGTTCGAGGAGATCTTCACCCCTAGAGAGTTTGGGATATGCTCCCCTTGAACGTTCTCTGTGGCAGGGAATCCCTCGAAGATCAATCAGAAAGTCGGGCATATGAGATCTGCGGTGAATCTTTGATCTCCTGTGGTAAAATCCCCCGACGTGATCGATAAGAGAATAAGAGGAGGAGTGCGGTGAAGACGCACATCTTTTCTCCAGGTTGGAAGAGATCCTACAGATACTTAGAGATCTCCATGGACCTTCCATCCCTTCAAGCCTGGTGCAATTCCTCCTCTCGCACCCGCCCCCGTGCGAGGGAGAAGAAGATCCCAACGACACAGAGGGCAGCAAAAAGCATGAACGCCAGCGTGGTGCTTGCAAGGAGGGGGGCGTGCTCGGCTGGGGTGATCTCCACCCGCCCGATGATCACCGAGAAGATCATCATCACGACCCCCATCGAGAGCATCATCCCAACCTGCCTGGAAGTGGCAAGGGTTGCGGAGGCCACCCCGTAATACTGCTTCTCTACCGAACTCATGATCGCATTTGTGTTCGGCGAGGAGAAGAGGGCGTAGCCGATCCCGAGGACGACGAGAGAGAGGAGGATGTACAGGAAGGACGTCTCCTCTGTGAGGAAGGCAAGCATCGCGAGCCCCGCTGCACAGAGCCCCATCCCGGTCGAAGCGACGACCCGTGGCTCGATCCTGTCGGAGAGGCGCCCCGACGCTGGTGAGAGGAGGGCCTGGACAACTGGTTGGGCCAGGAGGATGAGCCCGGCGGTCTGGGGGTCGAGGCCGCGGTTGAACTGGAGATACAGCGAGAGGAGGAAACTCACCGCAAAGGTGGCGCTGTAGTTGATGAGGGCGGCGAGGTTGGAGAAGGTGAAGATATGGTTCTCAAAGAAGAGGTGCACCTGAAGGACCGGGCTCTCGGTGTGCGACTCCCACCAGATAAAGAGGATGAGCCCGAGGGCACCGGCGACGATGAGCCAGAAGCCCACCATATCGGGGAGGAGCGTGAGACCATACATCAGTGCAAGGAGGGTTGCGCCATAGACAGCCGAGCCGATGAGGTCAAAGGGTTCGTGGCGTGGGGTCGACCACTCACCTTTGGCTCGGAGAGTGAGATAGATCGCAAGGAGGCCAAGCGGGACGACGGTGAGGAAGATGCTCCGCCACCCAAGGTGGTGGGTCAGCACCCCGCCGAGGAACGGCCCCATTGAGAGGCCAGTATAGACCGCGGCCACATTGATCCCGAGCACCCGCCCCCGCTCGCCTGGCGGGAAGACCGCGGTGAGTACGGCGACGGCGGTCACGGCAGTCATGGCGGTCCCAACTCCCTGGACCATCCTGAGGGCGATGAGAACCTCTACCGAAGGCGAGAGCCCGCAGATGAGCGTCGAGATAGTGAAGATGGTGATTCCGGTAAGGAATACTTTTTTCATTCCCTTAATGTCGGCGAGGCGCCCGAAGGGGACGAGAAAGATCGCCGAGGCCAGAAGAAAGGCGGTCTGGACCCAGCCGAGCATGACGGCGTCTGCCGCAAACTCTGCACCGATGACTGGGAGCGCGATATTGATGGACGAGCTCATGAAGGGGGTGAGGAACGAAGCGACGGTGGCGATGATGAGAATATTTCGCCGGTTAGATGCTGCACGCTCCTCCTGGAAATGGGTATGCATAATCTGTGAGAGATTGTCTCTCCCCTGATATGAATGCCGCGACAGGGGCGGTGGGAGAGGACACATAATTTTTCGGCTTTCGAGAGGCTTTTATCGACGGTGAGGGACGAGTGTAACTCGCCTGTCTTCTTATGCTTTTTTCAGTCGCACCCTATAGATCAGACTCCCAAGAGTATCGAAGATCTTCCTGTCGAGGTCATCCCAAAACTCTCCGGCCCTCATCCTCACTGATGAAGAGTGATGGATGACAATGAAGAGATCCCAGCTTTTTCATCGCGCATCCATGCATTCGTCACCTGGATGGCAATGAGGACGGGAAGATAGAGTTAAGATCATGAAGACTGGACGCAATCCTCCGCCAATCTTCACCGGAGGGGGGCCCGGGGGGCGGCAAGCCCCCCCCATAGAGATGGTAATTAAGAGGTTTTCTACAGAGCCGATTTTCCTGAACTCACTCTCGCTTCGTTTCCACCGAAATTCTGGGACGAAGATAGAGCCAGGAAGATTCGTTTGATGGTTCTGAAGAGAAAATGCCGGCTCCTGTCGGGCAGCGAGAGCCGTGAGGAATAATTCTATAATACGGCTCTGTCGAAACTCTCACCCTTTATGGGTGCAGGCGTGACTCCCCCGCCAGAGAGAGAGATCTAGAGGGCTTCTACAGAGCCTATAATACCTGATTACCTGGCTCTGTAGATATCCTCAGGATGGCCGACTACCTGTGTTCTTGACCCTCTCCAGTCGTCCCCTCTCACCCTCAGGCCAGGTTTTCGAAGACGTACTCTCTCGCCCGCTCCCGCGCTCCCTTCCCGGTAAAGCGTTTGTAGGTCTTCTCGCCGTCGAAAACCTCAATTCCGGCTCCGTCTTCTCCGACCGAAAAGATCAGTTCGAAGATGTCGGCCTCATCGAAAAGGATCCCCCTGAGCGTCTCAGAGGCAGGGGTGAGCATGAGCCGCTCGGCCTGGAGTTCACCACCTGGTTCCTCCCTGAAAAAATAGAGGTATGCCTGGTATGCGTTGAGGAGGTCTGAGGTGAGGAGTTCGAGACGCACATCGTCGGAGAGAGTGTCGAGAAGACTGACAAGTGCGTCGTCGTCTTCGTCGGCCTTCTCGAACAGGCGGTCGGCGATCTCTGCAAGTGTGGGGTAATCAGTCATACCCACTCACCTCATCTCTCTTGGATAAAGTATATTGTGGCATCACGCACAAAATACGGTGTGAAAACCGAAGAATTCGACTGGATGGTCTACCATGCGATCGCCTGGGGCCACGCCGCGACCATTCCCGCTCTCATAGAGTATGTCGGCGGGGAGAAGACGGCCGTCGAGGAGTCGGTCGACCGGCTCGTCTCCTACATGATCATCGAGCGGGACGGCGAGAAGGTGCGGGCGCTTTCGGTTGAAGAATCGATTCTGAAATGTCAGTTGAAACATGCCGCCGGTATCCCGCTTGAGATCGAGAACGGCGTGATTAAGATACCAGATTTTGCACGGAACGGTGACAAACCATGAGAAAAGTATGCATCCTCAGGCTCGGTCACCGGCCTGAGCGTGACCACCGGGTAACCACCCATGTCGGACTCACCGCCCGCGCCCTCGGCGCTGACGGGATGTACCTCGCGGGCGAAGACCCGGTGATCGTCGGGTCGGTCAGGGACGTTGTTGAACGCTGGGGCGGTGAGTTCTTCATCGAGGACAAGGTGAAGTGGAAACAGTGTATCAGGCGGTGGAAAGAAAATGGCGGGATCGTCGCTCACCTCACGATGTACGGGCTTGAGGTCGGCGAGGTCGTCGCCGCAGTGCAGGAGCGGCCCGAGGACCTGCTCATCATCGTCGGCGCCGAGAAGGTGCCGGGCGACGTCTACGGGATGGTCGACTACAATGTCTCCGTGACCAACCAGCCCCATTCTGAGATCTCAAGCCTTGCCATCTTCCTGGACAGGCTCTTCATGGGCCAGGAGATGGAGAAGAAGTTTGAAGGAGCAAAGATCCGTGTCGAGCCCTGCGAGGCTGGCAAGCGGGTGATCGAACAGTGAAACGGGTGCTCGTGGTCGGCTTCGCCACCAGGCATGTGGTCCAGTCGGCCCGCCGTGCCGGGTACGAGGTCTATGCCGTCGACCACTTCTGCGACCAGGACCTCTGTCGGGACGCCGCACGGCACCTGAAGTTCGAGGAACTCGACGAGATCCCCGACCTGGTCTCTCAGATCTGCAACGGACATACGGCCGACTGGCTGGTGACCACCTCAGGGGCCGAGGACCTCTCAGTCTCGATCCCGCATGCCGGGCCCTCGGC
>JAQVHG010000112.1 GCA_028696365.1 Methanofollis sp. | reverse complement strand
TGATCATATCATGACAGGTGCGTTGCCGTCCTCGACTCCATCGTGCTCCCAAGGGGTCTTGGGGGCAGCGCCCCTGGCATGAAGATGTGAGAAGGCGGGGGACACACATTCTCTCCACGATTCGCGAGGGGTTCTACAAAGCCTGTTTTTCTTATTTCTGTGGGAGAGGAAAAACCACATAAGACACATATAATTAAAGATATATATTGTGCCGTGGGTGTCTGAAAAGACGCCCCGCGGGAGACTGGGCATCTTCGATGTGTACACCTGCCCCGTCTCCCCGCCTGCGCCCGAAAGCCGACTAAATTATTGAATTTTATCACCAAGCATATCCCAAAACACTCTTTGGGTGACCATCTCCTCGAACCGAAGCACTTCCTTCTAGGGATTCTAAACCCTATCCTCGATCGGGGGGCTTGCCGCCCCCAAGACCCCCCGCCGATGGAAGAATGACTGGGATCGCACCCCCTCGGCATGGCCATTATGCAGCCTTCCCGACCTAATCGCAATCCCGTGGATCCGGGGGGCAGAGCCCTCGGTGGGGGCGTGGGAAGGCGACGAATGCATGGGTACGCGATGAAAAAGCAGGGATCTCTTCACTATCATCCATCGCTCTTCATCGGTGAGGAGGAGGGCTGGAGAGGTTTTGGATGACTTCGAAGGTTGAAATATTGATAGCCTTCATTCTTGTCCTTCTTGCATCCTCTCCGATCCTACCTGTGAATTTGTACACGCTAGAGGCGGGGGTGAGGGTCGGTCTCGCAACCGCCGCGTATATCGGAGGGCTGCTCGTAGGCCTGATTATTATGCTGCTCTAGTAGAAACCCTCACCTATCGTGTAGGGGATGTGTGTCACCCACCTTCCCACCTCTTCGGCCGGAGGCGCTGCCCCCGGACCCCCCGGACCACGATGAGGTCTGGAAGGCAGAATAAATGACCATGACGAGTGCGTTGCAGTCCACGACCTATCGTGTTCGCAGGGGACCTGGGGGCGGCCAGCCCCCCGCAGAGATAACCGTCCAGAGGGTTTCTACAATGGCCGAATTATCATCTCATTTTGATATCTGCTGGCCAAGATTTTTCTGCTTCACTCCTTTCCCTGCAAGATAATTCCTGGTCAGTACGGCATATCGAGCAAAAAATTGTGCAAATCCCTCAGACTCGGAGTACAGGGCAGTCGGGACCTCACCCTCTCCTCCCATCGCCACCATCACTTTTTCCCCGTCTACGAAGAGCACACCCGCCATTTCAGTCCCAGGTTTTGTTTCGTGCCAAACCGGCGGGACTGAGACGATGACTGTCATCTTAGGGGGGACCTCGGCCTCCCATGCCGAGGCGATCACCTCAACCCTCACCCCTTTCTTTGCCGCCGAGGCAAAGGCGTCCTGGAGGTCTTCGAGGAGGCTCCAGCTCCCGATGACCTCGACCTGCTTCTCGGCCTGGGCGATGAGATCGCGCATCCTGTTCTTGATATTGGTCTCGCCCAGGATATTCCAGATCAACTCCTGGTCACCTCCTTCGATGCTTGACCGTTCTGCGTAAATCTCTCCGAGCACCGCCTTTGCGTACGCCCCTTTCTCCTCGATCTCGCGCAAAAGACTGTTGATCGCCTCTTCAGGCGGGATGGCATTGAAGCGCTTGGGTGTGGTGTGGGAGACGGTGACCAGGTTTTTCTGGAGGAGGCGATCGAGGACTGGGTAGACCGATGCGCGCGGCACCCCCGAGATCTCGTGGATCTCAGTTGCGGTGGCGCTGGTAACCTTGAGGAGGGCGACGTAGACGAGCGCCTCGTATTTTGTCAGCCCCAGGGTTTTGAGGGCTGCCGTGATCCCCTGAGGCGTCTGTGGCGGTGGTGACATGACAATATGTATTTATATCAGCCAGCGGATAAATGTTGTTACAACAATAACAACAAGGTGAACATATGGATATCAGAAAGTGCATCCTCCTGAGTCTCCTCATTGTGGCGCTTGTCGTTCCCGCCCTTGCGGGTGTCCAGTATCTGTACGGCAAGCCGGAGATGTCTGCGGCGATCTCAGGGACAAACGAGTTCTCTCCTGGCGTTGAGACTCCGGTCACCGTCATCGTCTCGAACAGCGGTACCAATCCCATCATGGAGGTCAACCCCAACAAGATCGCCTCTCAGGACCCCCCAAACCTGGCCAAACAGGTGAAGGTCGGGCTTGAAGTCGGTGACGCCCCAGTCGAGATCAAGTCAGACCCCCAGATGATCGGCGACATCCCGGGCGGGATGAGCAAACCGGTCACCTTTGTCGTGAAGTTTGACAAGGACGCGAAGGCCGGAACCTATGAACTTCCACTGGAACTCACCTACCAGTATGTCTTCACCAATGACCAGGAAGACGTGAAGAACGGTGTTGGTATCCTCATGACCAGTTACCGGGACAAGACCGAGAAGATCTCCCTGCCGGTCACGGTGACCTCAGACGTCAACCTCCAGGTGAATGGGGTGGAGACCGAGCACCTCAATGTCGGGACCGAGGGCTACCTCAAACTGGTCCTGGAGAACACCGGTGATGAGCATGCGACGAACGCCGTCGCCAAACTGGTGCCCGACGTCAACGGTCCGCTGGTCCCGACCGACGGGAGCGTGTATATCGGGGAGTTCAACCCTGGCGACGTGACGACCTGTCTCTTCAAGGTCTCGACCTCCAAGGACGCTGAGCCCCAGACCTACCCGCTGAACGTGGTCGTGGAGTATGAGAAGGCCAATGGCGAGAAGGCCACCTCTGACACTGAGGTCATCGGTGTCCCTGTCGGGGGCAAGATCGACTTTGCAATCGTCTCGACGGCGTCCACCGTCCACCCAGGCCAAAAAGCGACGATCGATGTGACTTACAAGAACACTGGGTTTGCCACGGCCTACAATGCCCAGGCCAGGATCAGTGCTGTCGACCCGTTCACCTCCAATGACGACACCGCCTTCCTTGGCGACCTTGCTCCGGGCGAGAGTGCAGTCGCTCATTACAAGGTGACCATCGACAAGGAAGCGACGCTCAAGAATTATGGCCTCGACTCTGAGGTCAGGTACCGTGATGCCCTGGACAACAGCCAGATCTCTGACACCATGAAGATGACCGTCAGTGTGGTGAAGGCCGAGGGGATGGGTGCGGTCCTGTCCAATCCGATCGTCATTGCAGCCGGGATTGCGGTCCTGATCGGTGCTGGGTATTATATAGTCAGAGCGCGCAAGTCGAAGTGATGTTTCCCTGGGACGGACCGTTGCCGGCACCACATATCAGGACCCTCGCCGATATGGCGGAGGTGCTGGCCAAACCCGAGAGCGTGGCCAGTGACCCGGGCCGTCCTCTCTATTTTATGTATCGCGACCTTGCGAGAACTGATGCAGACAGGCAGTGGCTCGAAGCCCATGCCCTCAGGTACGATGCCACGGTCATCCTCCCAGGCACGGTGGGGGGAGAATTGGTCAAGACCAAGGGGCACTTCCACCCGGTGAACCGGGCTGGGGTGCGGTTCCCAGAGGTCTATGAGGTCGTCGGCGGCGAGGCGCATTTCCTCCTCCAGACATGGACGGCCGACGATGTCGTCCTGGTCAACGGCTCGGCCGGCGACGTGGTGGTGATCCCGCCCGGCTACGGGCATGTCACCATCAACCCTGGCGACGAGAAACTGGTGCTTGCCAACATCGTTTCGACGGCATTTTCCAGCGACTATGTCCAGTATATCGAACGGCACGGTGCCGCATACTATGAACTGGAAGACGGCACCCTGGCCCCGAACCCCGCCTATGACGACCCGGCGCCGGTCCGCCGAGCGATGCCGGCGGCGGTGCCGGACTTCTGCACCGACCGGGTGCGGTCTCTGTACACCCTTGTCGGGAAAGAAAAGTGCCTGGACTATCTCAATAGGCCGGAAAAATATGGTGAGGGTTTCAGCGGGTGCTTAACAGATTCGGCGGAGCAACCCGCTTGTGCGCCGAGGCCCTGACCCGTGCGAGGACCAGGTCTTCAATCTCAGTCTCCGCCTCCCAGTCCTTTTCTGCGAGCGCCCTGAGCGCCGTGTCGATCTCGTCGTAGGTTGCGCCCAGGTCTTTTTCGTCGGTTTGCCCGGACCAGAGCCCGGCGGACGGCGGTTTCTCGACGACTCTTTGGGGGAGTTCCATCTCCCGTGCCACCTCGAAGACCTCGGTCTTGTACAGGTGGAGGATGGGCTGGATGTCGGCGGCGGCGTCGCCGTGTTTGGTCGAGTAGCCGAGGAGGTACTCGGTGTGGTTGGAGGTCCCGCAGACCAGACGGTTTTCCTGGTTGGCGACGGCGTACAGGAGGGTCATCCGTGTCCTGGCCATGAGGTTCCCGAGGACGTATTTGCTCTCGGTAAGTCTAGGGTACTGGCGGTAAGCCTCCATCACCGGTTCGATGGACATCACCCTGTACTCGATCCCGAGGTGGCGGCAGACGGCCTCGGCGTCTTCGAGGTCGGCGGCGGGGGTGACCGCACTGGGCAGGGCGATCCCGAGCACCCGTTCAGGGCCGACGGCTCTCGCCGCAAACCCCGCGGCCACCGCGGAGTCGACCCCGCCGCTGATCCCGACGACGATCCCGTCTGCGCCTGCGTTCCAGACTGCGTGGCGGACCATCTGGTCCACCGATTCCATGACACATCCAATCTTTTCGATCATTGATATCCAACCTGAATATATCCTGAGATTTTCTGAGCGAGGGTGTGGGGTGAAGGTATATTTTGATATTTCTGCCGGGGGGCGGCGAGCCCCCCGACAGAACCTACTCTCCCCGCGCCTCCCTGAGCACCTCGCAGGAGCGGCAGTGCTCGCCGGCATAGGGTTCGCCGCAGACCTCGCAGACCTTCAGGTGCTCCGCGGTCGTGCCGCAGACCCCTGAGAGTTCTTCGCCCAGGTTCTTGAGGGCGAACCTCGCGGCAGGGTGGCGGAGGGCATAGTCGTTGAGGAGGGCCCTGACGTCCCCCCTGAGGGCGGTGCCGGAGTACGGGCACGCCCCTTCCTCAAAGTGCGCCAGGGTGAGGTAGGCGTAGAGGGCGACCTCGCGCTCTGGCACCATGGCGAAGGGCTTGATCCTCGGGACGACCCCGGCCATCGGGCTCTGTCTGCTCAACAGCCGCGTGGCGTCCCCTCTCAGGACATTCATCAGCACCGACTGGGCCTCGTCGTCGAGGTTCATCCCGACGGCAAGTTTGGTCGCCCCGAGGTCACGGGCGGCGGCGTTGAGGCAGTGGCGCCTGAGCACCCCGCAGTAGGTGCACGAGCGGGTGTCTCCTTTCTGTGTTACGATCTGGTCGGTGGTGATCCCGAGCATCTCAGCAAAGGAGACGCAATGCCAGGGGACATCGTGGCTCTCCGCGATCTCGCGGGCCACCCCGGGATCGCGGTAGCCTGCGATCCCCTCGTCCACAGTGAGAGCGAGGAGGTCGACGTCCCGGCGTTTGCCAAAGGTCCTGGCAAGGAAGTGGAGGAGAGCGCCGGAATCTTTTCCGCCCGAGAGGGCGACCGCGATGGTGTCGCCAGACTCGACCCAGTGATGGGTCCTGATCTCACGCTTCGCCTTCTTCTCCACATCGGCGATGAAGTGGTCCCTGCAGAGGTGGAGCCCTGAATAGCGCTGCCAGATCACTGCGTCCTTTCTGCACTTTGCACACTGCATTGCCCTGACCTGATCAAACTTTATCACCAGCCCTGATATAATCTGTAGTACGCATGCCAGTATCTCCTGAGCAGATGAAGGCTCTGCACAAATACGACCTTACAGTTCTGTATGCCATCGAGCGCCTGATGCAGCGGTACGCCTGGGTGCCCTTCGACATCCTGAAGGGTGCGACCAGACTCTCTGAGTCAGAACTGACGTACCGCCTTGGCCGGCTCATCGAGTGGGATCTGGTCAGGTACGACTCGGTGCCGTACCCGGGCTATGCCCTGATCTTTGGCGGATACGACACCATCGCCCTCCAGACGCTCATCAAGAAAGGGTCGGTCTCGGCCCTCGGCCCCCTCATCGGGGTCGGGAAGGAGTCAGAGGTCTATGGGGCCCTCGGTCTCGGGCCGGTGGTCCTGAAGTTCCATCATATCGGACAGCGTTCCTTCCAGACGGCGCGCAAAGAACGGGGTTATATGCCTGACGGCGGACACTGCCCCTGGATCTTCGCCTCGGCCAGGTCGGCCGAGCGGGAGTTCGAGGCCCTCACCCTTCTCTCGCCTGAGGTCTCGGTCCCGGTGCCGGTCGACCGGTCACGCCATGTGGTGGTGATGTCTGAGGTGCAGGGGGTAAACCTGAACCGCTGCATCCTGGAAGAGCCGCGTGCCGTCCTCGACGAGGTCCTGGAAAATGTCAGGCTCGCCTATGCGAAGGGCGTCATCCATGCCGATCTCTCAGAGTACAATATCATGCATGACGGCGAGAAGGTCTGGCTCATCGACTGGCCGCAGTGGATCGAGACCGCCCACCCGAACGCCGATGCGATCCTCCGCCGCGACATCGAGAATGTGCTCAAGTATTTCAAGAAAAAGTACAGGATAGACTATCCCACCGAGGAGGCGGTGGGAGTGGTGGTCGGGTGAAAGTTTTCGGGGTCGACATCATCAGGGGCTCGGTCCGATCCAGGACCGAGCGGCCGGTCTATGCCCTGGTCGTCCTGGAGGACGGCGAGGTGGTCGCCACCGCGCAGGTGAACGCCTTCCGTCTCTCCAGGCTGATCGCCCGCGACGAGCCTGATCTCCTGGCCACCGACTCGGTCCAGGAACTCGCGGTGGACCAGCGTGCCCTGGTCGGCTTCATGCAGACGCTGCCGACGAAGACGGCGCTGGTGCAGGTGACCGGCGGCGAGCGCAAAGAGACGCTCCAGAAGGTGGCAGGGCGTTACAATATCCTGGTCGAGAAGACCGACCCCTTTGCCGAAGCCGGGGCGGCGGCGAGGATCGCGTATCTGGGCGGCGGGGCAGTGATGGTCGCCTTCGAGAACACCACCGAGGTCACGGTCTCCCGCCACCGCTCGCCAGGCAAGGGCGGGTGGAGCCAGAACCGCTATGTGCGCAAGGTGCACGGGGCGGTGCGTGAGCGGGCCCGCGAGGTGGAGGGGCATCTCGTGGCCGCGGGGTTGCGGTACGAGAAGAGCGAACGGCTCGCGTATGGGGGGTTCTCGCGGGTGCAGTTC
>JAQVHG010000111.1 GCA_028696365.1 Methanofollis sp. | reverse complement strand
CGTCAAGGTGGTCGCGGGTCCAGCCGCGGTTCTCCCTGATCCTGGCGTAGACCAGCGACCGCCCGGTATAGTGCATCTGGTCGCGGATGGGGTCATATTCGAAGACTGTATTCACCTGGAGGTTGCCAGTGCCAGGGTCGACCGCGGCGATCTCCACGATCTCCTGACAGCGCCGCACCCGCTCGGTCCCCCGGTAGATGAGCGCCTGGAGACTCGCGATGTCAAGGGCCTGGATGGTGCTTCTCGGGACTGAGAGAGGGGCGTTCTCAAGACGGTGGATAGCCGCGTCGATCGAGCCAGCGTGGAGCGTCGAGAAGGTGGTGTGCCCGGTGTTCATCGCCTGGAAGAGAGTCTGGGCCTCGCGCCCCCGGACCTCACCGACCAGGAGATATTCGGGGCGCTGACGCATCGCCGCTTTTAGGAGGTCGAACATCGAGATCGCTTCTCCTTCGCCACCCGAGAGCGTGTCCCTGGTCACCGTGGCCACCCAGTTCTCGTGGTTGAGGGTGATCTCTCTGGTGTCCTCGATGGAGACGATCTTGGCACGTGGCGGGATGAAATGGGAGACGGCGTTGAGGGAGGAAGTCTTGCCTGACGCCGTCCCTCCGATGAAGAGGAGGCTCTTGTTATGTTCAATCGCCAGCCAGAAATAGGCGAGTTCCTCGGCCGAGAAGGTGCCGAGCCTGAGGAGTTCGACCGGGGTGAAGGGTTCGGGTCTGAACTTCCTGATCGTAAACGAGGTGCCCCGCGTCGAGACCTCGCGCCCGAAGGTGAGCTGCAGCCTTGAGCCGTCAGGGAGGGTGGCGTCCACCACCGGCGAACCGACAGAGACGTGTTTGCCAGAACGTTGGGCAAGTGCAATGGCAAGTGAGTCGAGTTCGTGTTCTGAGAAGATGAGGTTGGTCCTGATGTTTCGATAACGCCGGTGGTAGAGGAATAGGGGCACGCCGACCCCGTCGCAGGAGATGTCCTCGATCTCCTCGTCCTTCATGAGCCCGTCGATCCGGGACCACCCAAGGAAGGTGCGGAGGAGGTAATACCCGATCCGCCGCCTGGTCTCGAGGCTCGGGTCAAGCCCGTATTCCTCCAGGAGGGCGGCGGCACGGGTCATCAAGACCTTCCGGCGATCCCCCCTGAGGTCCTCATCAGAGAGGACCAGGACATTCCTCAGATCCTCGTGGAGGCGTTCGAGGAGTTCATGTTCAAGAGGGGTGAGCGGTGGTTCGAGGAGATGGTACTCTGGCTGGCCAGTCAGGGTATCCTTGAATATACAGACGAGTGCACGCCCTTCCTCCACCCAGTACTGTTCAGCGAGTTCGTAGCCATCTGGCACAACGGCATCGACCAGGGAGGGCTCGGATGTGGGGTCGTATTTGGCAGAGAAGCGATGCGGATCTAGCCGCTTCCCTAAAAAGGGGAGATGCATGGTGTAACTCCTGTCAGGATGATTGAACAGATCTGATATTTATCATTATTTATCCAATTACAGGGATCTGCCAAGAATTTATGCTGCACCTACGATAATATTTAGAGCATTGAGATCGAGACGAAAAGATCTAAAGATCCCCACCGGCATCCCCTCTCTCGACCCAGTACTGGAAGGTGGCGTCCCGCCCGGGTCGATGATACTTCTTCTCGGTGATATTGGGTCAGGGATAACCGATTTTGTCCGGACTTCCGCGATCTCCCTTGTAAAATTGAAAACACATCGCGGCAGCGGGGGTGACTCTGGGTTCACCGGCGAGGTGGTGTACATCACGGTGACGAGGGTCAAGGATGATATCCTCGGAGAGGTGGCCCTCTCGGTGAACCCTGAGATCTATCCTATCCTCGAAGAAGGGGTCAGGTTCGAGGATCTCTCTGAGATCTATTTCGACTCCAGCATCGTCCCAATCGAGTGGTATTCTGAGAAGGCCGACCTCCTGACCAGGATGCACCAGCACTCCCATCGCGACGACATCCTCCCTACTCTTGCAGCCCTCCTCTCAGAGACCGCCCCGCAGAGCGTGATCATCATCGACTCCCTCACCGAACTGGCCACTATGGCAGATTCACAGGAACGCTGGCGGGGATTTACCGGGTTCTTGCATGGACTCCAGCGGGTCGCCAAGCGGTGGGGGTCGGTGATCTATCTGCCCCTCGCGCAGGGCGTGCTCTCCAGGTCGCACGAACTAGAAGTGATGGACTCAGCAGACGCTGTCATCCTCTTTCAGTGGGAGGAGTTGCAGGGGATGCGGCGGCAAAGAACAATGTATTTCCAGAAGTTCAGGGGCGTAATGCCCCATCTGGAGGAGCGGGATCTGGTCAAGTTTGCCGTGCGGATCACCCCTGGAAACGGGTTTGAGGTCTCCAATATCAGGGTGGTCATATGACCGCAGAGACCCCGCGAGTGCAGTTCGGGATCGACGGACTTGACCGTATGCTCTGCGGTGGACTGCTCAAGAAAAGTATCTGCACGATCATCGGGACGTACGGTACCGGCAAGACTACATTCTCCCTCTACTTTGCCCACGAAGGTCTCAAAAACGGGGAGAGGGTCATCTTCATCTCATTAGACGAGCGTGAGGAGATGCTCTACCATGACATGGAGCAAAAAGGGTGGGATGTCGAGGCGGTCAGGAACACCTCACTCTTTGTGATCAAACTCGACCCTACCGACTTTACGCTCTCGATCAACCATCTCAAGAACGAACTCCCGCAGTTGATCCAGAGGGTCGGTGCTAGCAGGGTGATCATCGATCCCATCTCACTCTTCGAGGGGCTTTTTGCCGACGAGGCGACACGGAGAAAGGAACTCTTCAGGTTCATCGAGATCATGCGGGACGAGGAGTGCACCCTCATCCTAACCTCTGAGACTAAAGAGAACAGTTCGTACGCGAGCAAATACGCCCTCATCGAGTACATGGTCGACACTGTCATCCTCCTCAGATATGTCAGGCCCACCAAACTTGCCGAGGTCCACCCCGCCGTCGAGGTGGCCAAGATGCGAGGCTCAGATCACTCCAGGGGCATCAAACCGTACGAACTTCTCAAAGACCAGGTGCAGGTCTACTTCGAGGCAAATGTTTTCTGAAGTAGTGGGCGTCAGGACTGCTTTGCATCCTGTGTGATAAGATAACCGTGTATACGGCTTTGTAGAAACCCTCGGGGTGGCCATTTTTTTGGGGAAGGGATAGCCAGCCCCCCCGGCAGACAAAAACATCCAGAGGATTTCTACAGAGCCGTAATCCCTGTAATGTCGTGAAACAAGCGAGAGTATTCTCAGCCCCCACCGAGGGCTCACAACGACAATTGGCAAAGGACGGCTCTGTAGAACCCCTCACCTCTTGTGTTGGGGAAACATGTGCCACCCACCTTCCTACCTCTTTGGCTGGGGGCCCTGCCCTCGGGCCCCTGGGACCACGATAAGGTCGGGAAGGCAAAATTGATGATCATAAAGAGGGGGCTGCCGTCCTCGACCTATCGTGTCGCGGGGGGTTCGGGGGGCGGCCAAGCCCCCCGACAGAGAGATCCATCCAGAGGATTTCTACAGAGCCCAAAGGACAGCATTTGAGAAGATTCGGGTGAGAGCGAGATTCTCTCAGGCCTGGTTATGTGCCGTCCCCCCATGAGACCGAGAGGATGATCGGTATCCTCTCTTCATAGCCACCAAATATGCCTTCACGGCCCTACCTTCATCCAGGGGAACCAGGGGCCGAAGAGCCGTGGTCTATCTCGTGAGGTGGCCCTGGTGAGGTGACACACTATCCCCTACCGGGGGACTTCGCCCCTGGACCCCCACAATGGCGATAGACGGAGGACAGCAGAATCGCGGATGAGGCGAGCGAGTGGTGGATTGCTCCATTATATCGAGTGATATGCATCCTCCTCGATCATCGTAACTGCCTCTCGAAGATCGGAGATCTTCCTGTCAAGAAAATGCAGAGCAATTTCTGTGCACGATAAAATATTTTCAGGCTTTTTAGAAATCCTCTGGATGGATCACTCTGGCGGGGGATGGCAGTACACTCTTCATGGTCATTGATTGTGCCTTCCTATCCCTATCTTCATCCCGGGGGTCCGGGCGGCACACTCACCCCCGGCGAGAAGATGGAGGAAGGCGGTTGTCGCGCTCGTACCGAGAATTGGTGAGGGATTCTACAGGGCCTATTTTCATATTTTTGCGTCGCAGAGAATCTTCGGTTACCAGTGTTCTCAAGCTCGCTCCGCTCGCCCGCCCTCACCATACGAGAGGGGTGAGGGCGGCAATATCCTCTTCATCCTTCTGCCTTCCCAACTCAATCTTCCTTCCGGGGGTTCGATGGAAACGAGTGACAAGGAGTTCGAGAACAGAGGGAATCAATGTTCCCGGATAGAGAAATCTTTGATCTCCGATGTGTAAGCGCCGACAACGATGTGGGAAGGCAATTGCGTCACGCTCACGCTTTGAATTGTTGATGGTCCTACAGAGCCAAAAAAAGAAGACGTCCTCAGACGGTGATCCCGACCAGGTTGAGGATGACCAGGAGGACCACCCCGACCACCCCGCCAAGGGCACAGATGATCACCGAGGCCCAGTTGATCGGGATGGCGGTGCCGCCGATATAACTCATCAGATCGAAGAAGTTGATGAGATAGAGGATCACAAGCCCTGCAGCGGCATTGATCACCAATTTCATCCCCTCCTTGACGAGGTAGTAGAGGACTGCGGCGACCACGATCATCAGGACGATCAATATGATTGTCTCGATCATCTCATCTACCAATTAGATGCTGTCCACTTAACCTTACCGCCGGCAGGACCGCCCCACCGACCGAGCGCTCCTTTCTGCCGAGGGCGGCGACCTCGCCGAGGAGAGCAAAGACGTTCCCGGCATACATCGCCCCTTTCACCGGGACGACAAACTCTCCATCTTCCACGATGAAGGGGTTGGAGAGTTCAACCGAGAAGTCGCCGGTGAGCGGGTTGGCGGTATGCGCCCCGACGACATCGTGGACATAAACTGCACGCTCGTCGTCGACGGTGTCCCTTGGGCCGTCGATGACCAGTGTATGGACCCCGATGGCAGGCGCCCCGCCCGCGCCCCCGCGGACCGCCGAACCTGTGCTCTCAGCTTCGTAGCGGTAGGCGGTCCTGAGGTCATAGGCATAATGCTGCAACTCGCCGTGGTCGAAGAAGGTGAGCTTCCTGGCCGGCATCCCCTCGGCGTCGAACTGAGTACTCGAAAGCCCGCGGTCCAGGGGGTCGTCGTAGATCGAGATCTCCTCACCGATACAGACCTCGCCGAGTTTCCCGGCAAGCCAGGACCGCCCAGCATGGACGTTCCGACCAGAGAGAGCCGGCTCCAGGACATAACCCAGGAGCTGGGCAAAGGCGATCGGAGAGAGGACCACATCATAGTTGCCGGTCGCGATCTCCTCGCCTCCGCCACTCTGCTCGGCAAAGAAGGCCGCCTCCCTCCCGACACGGACCGGGTCGATCTCGTCGGCAAAACAGGAGGCATCGAACTCGTAGCCGGTCGACTGCCCGTGGATACATTCCAGCGAACACCCGGCACTCGTCCGCGCCTGCTCGTAGCGCACCCCCGCGGTGTTGACGATCGTGATCGTGCCGCGGCTGACCGAGGCCCCACCCCCAGTCACCGCCGCGTCGTGTTCTTCCACGCCGTCGAGCATCCCTTCAAGGACCTTCCGGCACCATGCAGGGTCAAGCGAGAGCGAGGGATCGAAGATCGCCGGAGCATCAGGCAGGGCCGCCGGTGCAGGGAGGCCCTTCCATTCCTGTGGATGGGCAAGTTTCGCACTTGCCACGGCGGCGTCGACGCAACGGCGCCACTCGTCCCTGCTGCTCGTCGCCGAGACCCCGATCCGACCGTGGTCGATGACCCTGACCCCGATCCCGAACCCCTCAGACCCACCGGCATTTTCTACCTGCTTCTTCTTCAGGTCGGTGGAGACCGACTCGCTCTCTGCGACATAGACCTCCACCTCTTCTGCCCGCGTACGCCCGTACTTCAGGATCTCTTCAATCAGTTCCATTGCCACCCACCATCGCGTTTTCAAGGAAGACATGAGGCGAACCGTCGCTGACAGGGACACTCTGCCCCCCTTTACCGCAGTAGCCCTGGCTCATCTTGCGGTCGTTGCCGATGAGGGCAATCGCATGGAGCGTGCCTAGGATCTCGCCTGAGAGCGAGACGTCCCGCACCATCGCCCCGAGTTCGCCGCCCTCAATCAGGTAGCCGTACTCGGCATTGAACTGGAAGACCCCGCGGCCAGGGTCGACCTGCCCGCCCCGTGAACCCTTGAGCAGGATCCCGTCCTGGCACTCGGCGACGACCTCGTCGTACGAGGCGTCCCCCTCCTGGATGAAGGTGTTGCTCATCCGCACCAGGGGCAGGTCCCCGGCGCTGGCCCGTGCATGTCCGGCGACGCCATTGCCGACCGCTGCAAGGGTCTGGCGCGAGTGCATGAAGGCGTTCACCCGCCCGTCCTTGATCAGTTCGGTCCGTCCGACGGCCACCCCTTCGGCGTCCACAGGTTCAAACCCAAACTCAGGGAGCGTGGGGTCGTCGACGATAGTGAGGCCGGCAGCGCCGATACGTTCACCAGTCCGCCCGGCCAGCACCGAAGAGCCTTCCTGGACCAGGTCGCCCTCGCTCGCATGACCGACCGCCTCGTGGGCAAAGACCCCAGCAAGCTCCGGGTCGAGGACCGCACGCATCCTCCCGCCCTTCGCCGCCTTTGCGTCGAGGAGGGCGGTGGCCGTACCGGCCGCCTTCTCCCCCATCTCCTGGCGGTGGCGGAGGTTGAACCCGAGGATCGTATACTCGCTCTCCCGGCCCATCTGCATCTCGCCGTTCTTTGCGGCGACTGCCGTCACTGAGAACCCGCAACGCGGGACCTCGTATGCACACTCGGTCCCTGACGAATCGAAGAACCTCACCGCCTCGATCAACTCTGCATACCGGGCACGGGTGTTCACGATCCCCGGCTGGTGGGCGGCGGTCTCGATCGCGGCAAGGGCCCCGGTCTTCTCCTCAAGAGAGATCTCCCGCGGATCCTCGGCAACACCTGGCACGGCACGCACCTCACGGGGCGCCGGGGCAAGGTCAACCTCCTCGCCGGTGAGCATAGCAAGGCGCACCCCCTTCTCAAGGAGGGGTTCAAGCGGCGCCTCAGGATCAAAATTGTCGA
>JAQVHG010000110.1 GCA_028696365.1 Methanofollis sp. | reverse complement strand
GGCCGCTGTCCAGGTCACGGTGTAATTTGTCCAGCCCTCACTGCCGAAACTCCCGGACATGTACTGGCTGTCGCCGAAGGAGTGGACGATGTCACCGCAGAGATCGTAGGTTCGCACCGTCGTGATATCGCTGCCGTTCTCCCAGTACCGTTTGCCTTTGTACCCGTTATAGAGCACTTTCTTGACCATACTGTTCTTGATATTGTTCGTCTCATCAGTCTCGGCGATGAGGTTCTCCGGGTCCACCACCGCTGTGTAGGTTACTGTTCCGCCTTCAAGGTGACGGATGGTCGGGTCGATGACAAAAACAACGTCCCTTTCCCCACTTTCCAGGGGGGATACGACGGTGGTAGTGACCGGAACCGTCCCGTTGGATACGTCGCTCACATACAGAATAACCGGGATGTCGGTGGCGGTCTCAGTGCCGTTGTTTTCGACAACGATCCTGACCTTCGTAGGTTCCCTAGCAAAGACCGCCGCGCCCGGATATGGGTTCACATTGGTGATCATCAGGTCACAGGCGGGAACACTCACGTCCACCTCTGCCATACCGCTCACATCTTCCGCGGTGGCATTTACCGTGGTCGTCCCGGCGGCGAGGGCGGTGAAAAGACCGGTCGTGGCGTTCACTCTGCCAACAGTCTCGTTGCTGCTTGACCAGACGAAAGCGACGTGGGGTATCTCTTTCCCGTCCTGGTCCTTTGCAGTGGCGGTGAACTGCTGCGTGGCGCTCACCGCCAGATTCGCAGTCGCAGGGGAGATTTCGATCGTGGTAAGAACAGACGTGGGGGCGGTGTAGCGTACGTTCAGGTAGGGATGCTGCATGGAGTCAGAATGGTCACGGCTTTTCAGTTGAACCCTCTGATCCGTGGAGGTCGCCGATTCGTTCGTGAGCTTAAGCATCCAACCATTGTTTTCAGCACCGTTCACGTATGCCTGCACGTCCTGCGTGACATTCCAGCCGATCCAGGTATTCACTGCCGATCCCGGATCGGTCACATTGGTTGGCTGTGCGGCGATGGAAGGCTGGGTATACCAGGTGACTGACTCACTCCATGCATCAGTTACACGGTACGCGCCGACCTCACGATCGCCGCTCCTCTTCACCTGATAACCATAGAGGGTCGCCGACTCGATCGTTGCCCCTCTGGGGATCGATGAGAGGTCGAAGTGGATCAGACTTCTATAGAGTGTACCCGCTGAAGACCCCAGAGGATCGCCCGATTCGCGCATATACAGATTATCAGAATTGCCATGAGACTCATTTCCAGGTATAGTGCCCCACTGGACGTACGAGTCGGCGTCTGCCGGGAATGTTTCGTTGGCGGCCATCACCGGCGCAACGAGAGCAACCATGCACAGTAGTGCAACGATACAGAGAAGCAGAAATGTTTTTCGCATCTTCCTATCAGCTCCGTTCATCATTCACGATTCTTCCCGTATACCTGAGTTCCTGCAGAAGTCCTGGAGGGACCGGGGGGACGAATCAAGATGTATAAGATCATCCAATATTAATATAAAAATACAGATCATTCACATTAGATCATATCAATTGATTATATAGTGTGATTAATATCACACAAGAATTGAATTTTGTAGACATATTTGACACGACACCTCCCATTACACCATTTGATTAAGAGGTCATCCCAAAACTCTCCGACCTTCCTCTCGGAGAAGATGGCGATGGATGATGGTTGGGAGATCCTCACCTCTTTGGTGCGCAAACCTGCATCGATCGCCTTCGCAAACGCTCGCGCTGGGGACTCTACCCCCAGACCCCTGAGATAGCGACAGGGACGGGAAGGCAGAGCGATGATCATGAAGACGAAATGGGATCCTCCGCCAATCTCCATCGCGGAGGATCTCGAGGGGGCAGCAAGCCCCCCAGTGGAGGAAAGAGTCTAAAATTTCTGGAAGGAAGCTCACCCCAAGAGAGTTTTGGGATATGCTCTGAAATAGGAACCGTACTTCATCGCAGGAAAAAAGATGATGCCGGTCGGCCACCAGGCAGACATGAGGCATCAAAAAGATAACTCTGATCGAAAATCCACAAAGAATCTTTGTGCGTCATACATTCCTCTCATCATGGAGAGGTGCTTTTTACTCCTCCTTCACCACCAGCAGAGCAAGTGGAATCTTGAAGTAACCGCTGTACGATCCCGAATCGGTCGCGTTCCGGTCAAATGTCATGAAACTATTCCCGCCGGTGATATAGTCGGTAACATTCCAGCTTTGGTACCCAAAGTATGGTCCCTGGTCAGGGTTGCTCCAGGGAAGGGGATTGTTGTTGAAGGTGTAATTCCCGTTGTGGCTTGCCAGGTAAATAGCCGTGAGGTTTGCATCTACGACTGTAAGTCCGGATGTACTGAACTTAGTGTTCCCGACATAGTAACATCCCCATTCATCAGCAACATATGAGTCGGTGTCATGACCCTGGTTTACCCAATAGCGTAATGTCTCACCGGAAGAGGGATTGTCATATGCAACCACAAGGGCAATCATCTTCACCCGACCATCGTAGGGTCTGGTGCCGTCGAGTTTGGCGGTGTGTACACGTGCCGAGACACTTGACGAGGTGATGCTGTCGGTCACGTCATACCACATGAGACAGTCGCTCGTCACTCGGTTGCAGTGGTCATTAATCCAGACCGTTCCGTCAGAACTACTGCCCTCCGGAAAGGTGTAAGTGGTGTTCATGATCTCAGAACCAAGAGTTTCATAACCGGAACCGCCGTCGAACTCCACTGTCGTGTTCATGGGATAATTACTCTGCATATTCCCAATGTAGGTGTCCACATAGAGACGCGCCCATTCGACATTGCCTGCAGTGCACGGAAGCGAGAAATCTTTCGTCACCGGCGTCGAGTATGCATAGTCAAAGCCAGGATACGCGTCGAACCAGAGGCCACCTGACACGGTTCCTGAGGTTCCGTTTGCGGTGACGAGGGGATCTCCTCCGATCCAGGGATCCGCCGCCGCTGGCGCCGCCATCGCAAGCACCGCCAGCAGCACAAGCATGCCTGAAAACATACATATGTTGCTTTTTTTCATGTATTTCCTCCGATACTGGTCTTATTCCATGGGGGGACTGAACCTCCCCTACAGGTATGGATGGCCCAAGTACAATATATATTTTTATATTTAATAAATAATCACAAATTTAAAATATTTAATATTATAGAAGATCTGAAAATTGAAAATCCGTAATACGCCCCATGCCCCAAATACGGACCTCCTGCCTTGTGACCGTGCCCCCCGAGATCCTCACGAAGAAAATAGCATAGGACGACGGCCGACTTCCGAGGGGAGAAGATGAATCCATGCATCATTATCCGATCTGCGGGGCGTGCCCTCGACTCACGCGTGAGTCAACAGTATCAAAAAAGTACCAGACATCTGAGCGACGAGTGGACATGCGTTGAGTCCTTAATTTCTTTGGAATAAATATAATATTTCACAACAAATTCGATAATATTAATATCTAGTGTGACTGTACTTCATTTCGTATGACATTTTCCCCCCCTCCAAGGATCAGATATATTTTATGCGCGGCAGTACTCCTCCTTGCCGCCCCCGTATCAGCAGTGTACGATTTTGAAGGTATCCCCCTCTACATGACAGCTCAGGGGGAAGTCAGGGGGGATGTGCTCACCTTCGGCACCTATGGGCTTGAGGCCCCGCCTATGGAGTGCACCTTCTCCCTCCCGGACAAGCCAATCTGGGCAAGAGTTTATACAGGTGTCTGGGGCGGAACCGAACGCTACACCGGATGGGAAGAACTCACCGTCAACAACGGTGTCCCGGTCAGACGCTCTCTCTTCGGGAAAGATGATCGGAATGAAGAGACCTATGTCTCGGGCTATGGCGTCTACTGGATCGCACACGACTGTACCGATCAACTTCATGGCGGCAAGAACACCGTCTCCCTGACGACCAGCAGGGGCCTGCCTGAGAGCAGGATCGATGGGAGGGCCTATGGTATCTTCGTCGTCGCCATCGTGGAGGATAAAGACGGACTGGTCACCAGATACTGGATCTCCGAAGGAAACGAGAACCTCCATGGAGAAGGGTGGGCCGGGACAAACCCCACGCGACATGACGAGTGCGAGATTTCGTTTGAGAAGGCAGGCTTGCTGGAGGGTGCCACCGCAGACCTCACCGTACTGCTGCTGGCCTCGACAAAGGGGCAGCCTGATTACGTCAGATTCAATGGCGAAGACCTCGGTGTCTCCCCAGACGAACCCTCCCTTTACCCGGCAGGCGCGCGGGACATCGGCAACGAACGATGTTTCGACGCCACAGGCGATGCCGGGACCGAGGCAAGATATATTGATGTCGAGACCTTCGATGTCAGCGCTCTCCTGAAGGAGACGAACCACGTCCTCTTCGAACGCGGGAGGGACCTCGATGACGACGGTACGATCACCACCACCGGAGACAAACCTGAGGGTGAAGACTACATCCATCCCTGCTGTGCCATTCTTACCGTGAGAAGACCAGGTGCCGACCTGGCCCCCGACCTTTCCGTGGATACCCCTGAGGTGAGAGGGGCCTACGCCGGTGAAGAGGCGACGGTGCAGGCAACGGTGAGAAACCACGGAGCGCGGCCGGGAGGGATGATCACGGCCGTCTTCTCAGTCAATGGAGAACCCATAGAGACAATAACCGTCGAACCAGATGTCTCGGGAGTTCAGGAGGTTGCGGCAAACCTCACGCTGGACGAAGGCCAGCACACGCTCTCGGTACGGGTCGACGCCGGGAATGACCTCGAACCTTCAGACAACGAAGCGTCGGACACCGTCAGGGTTGGGACGATCCCTGATCTTGCGGTGAAGATCGGCACCCCAGCCTGTACCGGTGCCGAAGAGCCGGACACGCAACACTCCCCCTCTCCTTTCTGTGCTCTGGTTGCAGGGCTCTGTATCGCGTTTCTCCTCTTCAGGCGCCCGCCAGGCGGGAAACTTGCCGCCATGCTGATTGCAGGAGCGGTCATTGTGGCATCGTGCCCACTGGTCATATCACCGGCCGCTGCCGCCGGGTACGAAGACTACACCGTCCCGGTCACGATCACAAACCTCGGCGGGAGCGACACACCGCCCTTTGACCTCACCGTCTATCTGGACGGGGAGAAGGCGGCGGTGAAAACTATTGAAGAAGGAGTCGAAGCCGGGGCAACAGTTGATATCGCTCTTTCTCATTTCACGACACCGGGAAAACATCGTTTAAGGGTGGTTGCCGACGAGGCCGGTACGATCAGAGATGCCGACCGAGGGAACAACGCGGCGGAGGGCGACTATGTCTTCCCATAGGCTGGCCATCGGCGTCGCTCTCCTCGCTATGCTCCTCTTCCTCCCAGCGGCCTCCGCCACCTATGCCGGCGACAAACCACTTGAGACGGCATATCATGACGAATTTAACGGCGGCCACCTTTTTACCCTCGGTAACAGCACCTATAGCGGAGCGCTGAACCCAGGAGACCGGTACGCTGTCGACTTCGAGGTCGAACTCCCTGAAGATGCAACAATACGGTACCAGCGCCTCTATATCTACTGGGCCTGGAGCAAACTTGACCAGAAGGCGATCTACCCCTCGGTCTCGGTCACCCGCACCGATACAGGTGCACTCCTCAACAGCTCCGGACGGTCTGTCGATTCCAAGGGTTTCGTGAGTACGAACGATTTTTTCTCAGGGATGGACACCTTCAATACGACCAATCTCTCTCCAGGGAAGAACGCTTTCACCGCCGTCCTTGAGAATACCGCGGACGACAACCGCACCTTCGTGGTCCAGGGGATCGGCCTGCTCGTCATTTACGAGTGCCCGGAGTCGCCTGAAGTCATCTGCTGGGTCAAAGAAGGAGCCGATCTTCTGTACAACAGTTATGGGATCACTCCAGCCATGGCAACAAGCAGGATCGAGTTCGAAGGAAAAATCGAGAAGTCCGATCTCTCATCTGCCGAACTCCTCCTCATCGCTCCCTCTGGTGGCTATACGAGGGAGAACATCCCTGAGATCAACCGGCTCTTCGTGAACCGCGAGGGAGAGACCAGCATGCCCTCGTTCTTTGAATCGATTCTCTCGGCTCTGTTCCCGGGATCAAATGGCCGGGAGTGGGTGAACATCTTCGACTCCGACGAGACGAGGCAGGTCGGGATCGACCGCCGGGATGTGCTGCCCTATCTCCGGACTGAGAACAATTTTGCGGCTGTCAGGGACGAAAAAGACTATCTCGTCCTTACCAATGCCGTGTTATGGGCTGAAAAGAGGTGAAAGAATGGACGTCATCATGCAGACACGAGACCTGAGCAAGGCGTACACCGAGCAGGTGACCGCACTCAAGGACGTAAACCTCGCCATTGAGAGAGGAGAGTTCGTCACCCTCCTCGGGCGGAGCGGGAGTGGGAAGAGCACGCTCCTCAATATCCTCGGCGGACTCGACCGGCCGACCGGAGGAGACGTATATATCAACGGAACGAGGGTCAACTTCGAAGATAGGCGGGCACTCATCACCCTCAGAAGAGAAGCGCTCGGTTTTGTCTTCCAGAACTTCAATCTTATCCCGACCCTGACGGCCAGGGAGAATGTGGAATATCCCCTCCTCTTCAATTATGCCAGGAGGGCGGTGAGAGAAGAGCGGGCGATGGCTCTTCTCGAGATGGTGGGGCTTGCAGAGAGAGCCGATCACTACCCCAGCGAGATGAGCGGCGGCGAACAGCAACGGGTGGCGATCGCTCGCTCTCTCGTCGGAAACCCGTCCATCGTACTTGCCGACGAACCGACTGGGAACCTGGACTCAAAGACAAGCGACGGGATCTTTGAGTTGATGCGCGAGGTGAACCAGGAGCAGGATACGACGTTTCTGATCGTGACCCATGAACGGGAACTCGGAAAGCGTGCCGATCGTTCCATCGAACTCCTCGACGGGAAGGTGGTGTGAGATGGAGATCGCACGAGTCTTTGAGTCTCTGAAGATCGCAGCCAGGCAGGTCGCACGGAAACGGATGCGCGTCCTGCTCACCGCCCTCGGCATCGCCATCGGCGTGGCGGCGGTGGTCGGGACCATCTCGCTGGGAGAAGGGATCAGGTATCAGGCGGTGGAAGCGATCAAAGAGCAGTCTGACCTGACCCTCATCGAGGCGACCGCGGATATCCGCAGCGGCACGCTCCACCTGATCACCC
>JAQVHG010000109.1 GCA_028696365.1 Methanofollis sp. | reverse complement strand
GCCCTTCTATCTCCTCATTTTGGGCTTTATTTTTGATTTCCGATCTCTCGATTCGGCCGGGACGAGCCGCGATTCGGTAATCGGCATTTCAAGGGTGTACGGCGGATCGGCCGTCGGAAACCACCCCTGTATATGGCTGAGGATGGGTTCTCTGGCGGGAGATGATTCATGGGTTGGGTTGGTGTGTCGAAGAGATGAGAGGCGGCGATAAAATGGGTGGAAATCGGCGCGAATTGGGGGAGAGCAGGTATGCCTGTTGCGGCCGGAGTGCACAGGATCCAGGAGAGAAAGTGGCGGTGTGGATATCTGTGCGGCGATCTGTCACCTCCCTGATGGCCTCTGGATGTCAGGTGTGTTCGATCTAGGGGGTGAGGGTGTGCCCTGTCGCAAGAGTTTGCAGGATTTATACATCGAAATAGGGATCATCATCTTTCTGATGTGCATAGAACCAACATAATAGACTAATATAGTCATAAAAATATACTCAGTGTTGTGGGCATCAGATCCAGGCCAATCCTACTCCCCTGCATGCACCAAGTAGTACTCATCGATGGTCCCCGCGCTGGTGATTGAACAAAAATATGAGATCGAAGAGAAGAACTGGTCCTCCCTCCGTGAGAAAAATGTACGTAGATTTAGGTTGATACGATGTACAAAAAGTTATTCGGTTCATTTCTGATTATTCTTGCAGTATTCATCATCTTCATATGGTTCTTCAGCCCCGGGCAGGCCGATCCTGTCCAGCAAGGTCCTTCTCCCTCTCCCTCACCAACCCCTCCAGAGACGACCCGCTCGGCGACGACCATCGCCGCAGAGATCACCGAAGAAGAGGCAAAGGCCATTGCCGTCGACGCCTTCCCTGAGATCGTTGGTCCTGACACAGCAAAGGTCAGGTTTGAGCAGATTAACGACGCACTTGGGGAACGACGCTCATGGGAAGTCGATGACTACAGCGCTGACCTCAATGTCGAGGGTGCGAGACATGCCCAGGTCTGGGTGGATGCGGCCACCGGCGAGATCATGGAGTTATCCATACCGGTAAAAAGGGGCGACCTGACGATCCCGTCCTCAGCGAGGAAGAAGCATGTGCATATGCCGATGAATTCTTTCAGGGAAGAGAGGAGGGTGCTGTCCTTGAACGGCGGCCCGATGTATCCTACATGACCTACACCAGCCGACTGGAAGGCGGGAAGGAGGTGGCGGGGTTTTATGGGATCCTATATGCCCGCCTTGTCAGGGGAGTGCCGTGCAGTGGCGACGGGTGTGATCTTGAGGTTGACGCCGTCAACGGAGAGACGAGGCGGTTCTGCAAGACCTGGGCACTCGACGAAGAACGCTGCCGTGCCGACACCACTCCTTCGATACCGGCAGAAGAAGCGGAGGAACATGCTAGAGCATACCTCACCGAGACCTACGGCGACCTGCCCGGACTCACCATCCATGCCACGCTCCTGAAGTGGGCGGACCGTCCTCTCTGGACCAAAGACCTGTCCGCCCCCGTGCCTCTCGGGTGGGAGGTCACCTTCGACAACGACCACTACCGCTCGCTCACATGGCCGAGAAACGCCACGGCCTGGGTCGATGCCCACACCGGCGAGGTCTTTGCCTGCGACTATCGCCCTGACCTGACCTGACCTGAAGGAGGACGCAATGGAGAGCAGACGGATCTTCATCATCGCCGGGAAAGAATTTGCCGAGACCCTCAGGGGCCGGCGTTTTCTGATGGTGATCGGGATATTCCTGATCATCGCCTTCATCGGCACCCTGCAGGGCATCCAGAGTTATACCGCCGACCTCGACCACTACACCCAGGCCCTGACCATGGGTGCGGAGTCGGTCTCGCCCCTCTGGCAGGTGCGGCCGACGCTCCTGGACGTCTTCTACCAGATGGGCGAGATGGTCGCGATCCTGGGGGCGGTGCTCGGGATCGCCGTGGGATTTGATCTCATCTCAGGCGAGAGAGAGGAGAAGTCGCTGAAGATCCTCCTCTCCCACCCGGTCTACCGCGACGAGGTGATCACCGGCAAGGCCCTCGGCGGGGTGGCGGTCCTCACCCTCTCGGCCGTGACCGCCCTGCTCATCACCCTTGCCGTCCTCCTCGTCTCTGGCCACATGCCTCTCCCCGGAGAGTGGGGCCTGATCTTCCTCTTCGGCGCCGTCTCCCTCCTCTACCTCGTCGGGTGCTTTGCGATCGCCCTGGCGATGTCGACGGTTGCACGCCGGAGCGGCGAGGCGCTGATGTACAGTCTAATCTGTTTCTTCTTCCTCTCCCTGGTGATGCCGGCCGCCGGGCTCGTCGTCGCCGACGCCGTCGTCGGCGAGGCACCGGAGAGGGTGCCCGCCGGGGGCGATCTCGACGACTGGTACGACTACCAGGAGAGATGGGAGGCATGGGAGCACCGCACCGAACTGCGGGCGGCCGTCCTCTCGACCGGGAAACTCTTCTCGCCTGAGCAGAACTTCCATGCGATCAGCCAGGCGATCACCCAACCTCAAAAGTACCTGATCATGCGCGGGCAGGCTGACGACCCCTGGCACCGCCCCGACGAGGAGCCTGACTACGGCGTGGTGCTCGGCTACCTCTGGCAGAACGTCGTCGCGCTCTTTCTCATCCCGGCGATCTTTTTTGGGTTTGCCTATGTGCGGTTCCTGAGAATCGACCTGAGGTGAGGCCGGCGTCACCGGCCTGGACCCACTAGGGTTAATACACCCCCTCTCCGGTGATCAGGACGCCTCTCACTTTCAAACTCCTTCCAGTCGTACTCGAAGATCAAAGATCTTCTCAAACTCACTGGCGCTCGCGCACCCCCCGAACCCCCCGCAAAGATAGGCGGCGGACAGCCTCTTCCTCTCCATGATCGTTGAGTGTGCCTTCCCTGCCCGGTCTTCATCGAAGGGCCACAGGGTCACTCACGACGCCGATGATGGGGCGGCACGATGCTGTGTTCCTACCGGTGCCCTGTCGTGAGATAGGTGACTGCGTCTACAAACTCGAAAAAAAGTTCCATGAAGGTTGGAAAGATCCAGACCATCATGAAGAGGTCTGACATGCCTCTCTCCTGAACACACACCGGCGAGGTAGCAATAATGTGCCGGTGTCGAGGTCGGGGTCTTCATTTCTGGAGACGCAGAGCGATCTGCTTCGTCCAGATTTTTCGCCACATCTCTGTGGCTTGAATGATCATGACACGGTCTCAAGGATATATCGGGGCTGTGCGGCGTGAAAGTGATCGCCTCTCTGTAGGAAGCGAGGTGTGGCGGGTCGATCATGGGAAATATGACTGCTACGTAACCATCCTCCTATGGCCGCCACCAGGTATATGTCTGTATCAGAAGAGATCTGGACTGCCCTCTCTACGTTAAAAGAGCCTGGCCAGACGTTCGCCGATCTTCTTGCCTTGATGATCGAGCAGGAGAAGAAGCGGCGGTTCGTCGAGGAGATGGACCGCATCGAGGAGGAGGGGGAGTTTGTGGAGATAGAGTTTGGCGGGCGGAATTGTGGGTGATTGAGGGGGGGTGGCTCTCTTTATTATCTTTGATCGGGGAGGAAGCGGATCTTCATAGATAAAAACGGCCAACCCTCGGACACTTTATTTCATCAGCGATTTTTCCCAGGAGCATATCCTTAAACTCTCTGGAAGTGAACCATCTCATCGAACCAGAGTGCTTCCTTCCCGAAATTCTAAATCCTTTCCTCTACCGCGGGGCTTGCCTCCCCCCACCCCTCGCTGATGAAGATTGACGGAAGATTGCATCCCGTCTTCATGGTTTTATCTCTGCCTTCCCGCTCCTATTTTGCTCATGGAGGGTCCGGGGGCGAAGCCCCCGGCGTGAGGGGGGGGAAGGCGATGAAAAAGCAGAGATTTCTTAATTATTATCCATTGCTCTTCATCGATAAAGAGGAGAGTGAGAGAGTTTTGGGATGAACTCCAGAAGTATTTGCCTGATCAGAAAAAATACGAATAAAAAAAGACAGATTTCAAGTTTGATTTATCCCAGTTTCCAGATGGGGGAGTCATCCTCGCTGAGATCAACCTGGAGATATGCGGATGCAAGGTCAGAGTTGGCTGGGATCTCATAGACAAGGTAACCGGAGGTATGCTCCTTACGGTCAAGGGTGGTACTGGAATAGACAGAACCGACGCCCTCGAGATATCCCCTTGGATATTCAGGGTAGTATTCTCTGCCATCAAGAATGAAGGCAAATTCAGATGCTCTTGGGGTATCGAACCATGTGAATCCCTCGCCGCCTGAGCCGAGGTGATAGACCTCTACAAGCACACAGAGAAACTCCTTCCCTTCCGGAGCCTTATGCTTGGTTGACTTTTCCTCTATCTTTGTGGTGTAATGGCTCAACTGCTTGGTTGGTCCGACCTTCACCGAGATTGTGTTTCCATGAGGTGCGTCCCTGAACTTGTATCGATCCTCAAGATCGAGAGTCTCAGAATCATCAATATCTATATTTGCATCCTGACCTCTACTCATTAAATTCGTTGAAACACTATCCTCATCTATAATTCTATAGAGCTTGGCAACAACGGCAGGTAAGGAGACTTCATTCCCTAATACTGCTGTATATGTTTCTATGCCGACGACCTCTGCATAAATATCTAACATATCATCTTCCAGTACCCGCACATCTGCATTATTAATTTCAACCCAGACAATATCGTCGTAATATAAGCCAAATCCAGAATCTTTTGTACTTAATCTAATGACATAGTCATTATTTCCAGTTTCAGAAACCTGTACTGCCTGGCCAGTCAGATGAACAATATCGCCGATATATTTTTCATTGTATCTGAACAGGTCATCATATGGAACTTCTATAGAACTCGCGACTATTTCTTGTTTTGACATTCCATCTGTGTGTTGTAGGTCATGCGAAGATGAAGTGCACCCACAAATCAAACAAAATGACAATAAAATCAATGGGACTATTTGATAGTATTTTCCCTTAGACATGTAATTAAAATATGGTGCGATCATCGATAAATTTTTTTAAAAGGGATAATTTTACTGATTAGGCTATTATTGGTGGGCTTTTTGATCTAAAGTTGGATTCTAACTTTTAATCTGAAATATTTGCGAGTGCAAAGTCTATTAGGTTTTTTATGATTTGAAGATGACTTCCCCTCACTTAAAAAGAGGAGAATCATCTCCTCCCCGCCAAAAAAAAGATTATTCCAGAGTGATCGTCCCGGCCACCCGCAGACTCCCGCCCTCGAGATAGGTCACGACCGCCTTCGAACCAGCCTTAAAGACCAACTCCTTCTCCATTTCGATCGTAACCTTCGCCCCCTCCACGGCGACGACCCTTGAGGGGAGGAACTGCACCCAGTGCCCGAGGTGGAGGACCATCCCCTCGGTGATGGGGGTCTTCCAGAAGGGGACGAGGTCGAGGGTGCCGGTGAGCGTGGTCTCGCACCTGAGCGTGGGGTCGTCGGAGAGGACATAGCCGCGGTCGAAGTCCTCCTCGTCGACGTTCTTGAGGGCGATGCCGGCACGGTCGCCGACACTCGCCTCGTCGAAGTCGTCGTCGTGCTTCTGGATGGACCTGACCAGGGCCTTCTTCTCGGTCGGGAAAACCCGCAGTTCGTCGTGTTTCCTGAGCGTGCCGTCGGCGACGGTGCCGAGGACCACGGTCCCGATCCCCCTGACATTGAAGAAGTGGTCGATGGGGACGATGCAGGTCTCTTTTGTTTCGGCGTCGGCATGGGCGCTCGCCGCCTCGTCGAGAATACGCTCCCTGAGCACGATGGGGTCGTCCTCCACGAACTCGTAGCCCTCGAGGGCGGTGCCCTTCAGGAGCGGGGCGACCTGCTCGGGGGCGATGTAGTTTCGCAGGACTATAAAGCCCCGGGGCACCCCGGCCGCCTGGAGCATCAGCAGGCACTCCCCGAAGGTGGCGTCGAGCTGGTCCACCACAACGACCGCCGCGTCTGCCATCGAGACCGCATAGAAGAGCGGGGCAAGACGGTCGGGATATCTGGTCGGCTCGATGAACGTGATTGTAGCGGTGCCTTTCTTGAGGTTATAGAAGGTGATATCGGTGCTTGTCCCTTTTTTTCCCAGGTCCTTCGCATACCCGGTGGGGCCAAGCACTGCAACCGTGAGGTTTGCCATAGATAGATGTTGGCAGGAGAATGGCATAATGGTTCTCAGGCGGGCAACCGCCGGGATCCCTGGGTTTTGTTCGGGGCGTACAGGGGACGATCAGATCCTCGCATGGCGGCCCGGAAGACGAGGCATGGGTAGCATGCTCCGGGCATATCTGATCCCAATAGCAGAATATCTGGGGGAGAACAGGGTATGCAGGAGCACCACTTCATCGCCGTCCCCGCCTATCTTCGTCTGTGAGGGGGTGAGGGGAGATGATCGGAAGGAACTTGAGAAGGCCCACGCTTCGTCGTCCAGGGGATTTTTCCCCGGCAGGAAGGGAAAGGTAAGAATTCTTCTGGTATGTCCCTTCTGATCGGCGTGCCTTCCCTTATTGTAGAGTTTTTCCCGTCATTCGCCCCCCGGACCTTCCCACGACGAAGATAGTTAGGAGCGGTGAATTGAACACGATTCCCATCGGTTCTTCAGTCTTGAAAAGAGAGCGATCAAATGATGAAAATTTGGCTCTGTAGAAACCCTCTGGATGGGTCTCTCTGGCGGAGGGCGTGCCCCCCCTCGGTCCCCCCGCGCGATTTCGATAGGCGGGGGATGGCAGTGTGCTCTTCATGGTCATTGATTATGCCTTCCCAGCCCTATCTTCATCCCGGGGGTCCGGGGGCAGCGCCCCCGGCGAGAAGATGGAGGAAGGCGGTTGAATCGCGCTCGCACCTGGAAAAGGTGAGGGTTTCTACAGGGCCGAAAATTTTCATCGTGTATGCTTGAACCACGGGTTCATGCTGAATTCTACAGCACCGATTTTTTTTTCTTCGCAAGGACGGTCCAATGTGCTCCCGGCATTCAAGAGATGACCCGGGAATATCAACGCCCCGCCAGAGCGACAGATGTATATACTTCCCGTCTGAACTCCGGCAGGGTGACGGGAGATGAATGAGAGGCTCAACGAGGCCGCAGGCTATGCCCTGCTTGAAAAATACGGGATCGGGGTGCCCGCCCATCGTCTCGCCCGCGACCGTGCCGAGGCGGTGACCGCCGCCCGGGCCGTCGGCTACCCGGTGGTGGTCAAGGTCGTCTCCCCCGAGATCGTGCACAAGTCCGACGTCGGAGGGGTGGTGACCGGGGTCGCCGACGAGATC
>JAQVHG010000108.1 GCA_028696365.1 Methanofollis sp. | reverse complement strand
GACGTCCTTCCACCACTTCCGGGTCTCTATCCCCTGGTTGGGTTTCAATCCCTATCGGGTTTTCTCATCAGCTGCGACCCTATGCCCCGAAAATCGAGGGGGTGTGCAACGGGTTTCAATCCCTATCGGGTTTTCTCATCAGCTGCGACGCAGTTACCGGGTGCGGTAAGTTGTCCATGATGATGTTTCAATCCCTATCGGGTTTTTTCATCAGCTGCGACCCGATATCGAGGCTGTCGACGCCGGGGTTGCCGGGGTTTCAATCCCTATCGGGTTTTCTCATCAGCTGCGACAATGCCTCATCGCAGGATACTGCCACCGCGACGCGGCTGTTTCAATCCCTATCGGGTTTTCTCATCAGCTGCGACTGCCCCCCATTTTCCGTGCACCAGCCAAACAAACCAACACACGCCCTCAAAATAAGAGGCTCAGATCATGGACCCCTGCCGTACCCTTCCTTTATAAAGAGGCATGACACGCCAGGCCACAACTACTCCTCTCTCCCCCACTCACAAGAACCTTTCCCTACACCACATTGGAGAGCGACTCCGGCGACTGCTCCCCAAGATCCTTGATCTTCCCGACACACCTTGCACAGAGTTCATAGACCCGCACCCTGTCATGCGGCCCGATAACCCCCCTGACCTTCTCTTCCATCTGCACCCGCTGCACCTCGGTGATCTCGAGTTCAAAGATACTATACTGCTTCCACGCCCCATACCCCTCAAGGATCCTGAAGACCCGGTTCCTGACCTTGTCCTTGGAGATATCATAGGTCACCACCAGCCGCACCCCCCTTCACCTCGTGAAGACCAGAGGATGATACCGCTTCATCTCTCCGGTCATCGCCTTCCTGAGCAAAATCGCCTGCATAATAATCGCACGCCTCCTCGACACCCGGTACTTGAAGACCGGATGCCGGAACTCCTCCTTCATATACGCGTCATACTGCGCAAGATAGACCTTAAACGCCGAGTCCTTCAGATGATTGTCCTCCTTGAAGTCCTCATGCGACAGGACCCTCAGGTTCACCAACCTCAGAGCGAACGCATCGCAAAAGATCGGCCTGAACTCCTCTAAGAGATCGAGGGCGAGCGCTGGCCTCCCGTGGCGATCGGTATGCATCACCCCGAGGAAGGGGTCGAGATTATACTGCCGCAGGGCAGAGATGACCTCGTTTGTGACCATCGTATACGTCAGAGAAAGGAGAGCGTTGATATGATCCTCTGGCGGCCGGCGCGTCCTCTTCTGGAAACTCCAGCCCTCGATCAGACACTCGTCCAGACACGCAAAGTAGAGCGCCGCCGCCTCCCCCTCGACACTCCGCAGCGCACCCATGGTTCTCGCACCCCCGACACCCTCCTCCAACTCCTTCATCCGCCCAGGCGGCGTGACATGCTTCCTGGAGAGGAGCGTCCTGGAATTCCTGATCTTCGCCTTGATCATCGCACGCGCAATCCTCAGCGCCCGAGCACCCGTGCACCCATACTGGCGGCGCCGGACCTCGGCGATGGTGTTGTGCACCGGGACAAAACTCCCCTTGTAGCGCCCATAATAGGTGAAATAGTTCACCACCATCCCCTTCTCCTGACACCTCGTGAGCACCGACGAGGCGACCGAAACGCTCCCAAAGACATTCACCGTCTTCACCTTCTCAGCCGGGAACGAGGCCAGGGCCTCCTTCTCGCCCCAAGGCGTGACTGTGATCCTGCCCCCCTCCGCCCTCACACGACACCGCTGCGTCGAGACATAGACCACCTCGTCATCGAACATCCCCTCAGACGCCCGCACCGCCCTGAACGCCTCCGCCCCCTCGACCGCACGCTCTGACTCTGCCATCCTCCTTACCCCTCCTCCAGGACGCGGGCCTCATAGGGCATACAGTAGGTGACCGTACTGCACTTCCTGCATTTGTTCGGGTTCTCCGAGAACCCCGGGACCTCATCGGCCCTCATCGCCCTGATCGCCTCGACCGTCTCCCTCACCTTCTCCCTGAGCCGCTCGGTGATCTCGATGAAAGAGCGTGTATCGGTCCCATAGAGATACAGATACCCGAAAGGCACCCGCTCGCCCAGGTAGTCTTCGAGGAGCATGGCATAGGCCGCCAACTGGACCAGATCGTTCTCATAATACCTCGACCCATGCTTGCGCTCCACCGGGACCACGACCCCGCCGACCCGCTCGACGACGTCGATCCTCCCATGCATGTGGAGGGCCTCGGCGCGGAGATAGACCTCACGATACCACCCGCCCCGCCGACTCTGGCGACGGTGAAGAGCCCGGCCGTCGGCGAGGAAGACGTTCACCCCCTGCGTCTGGTAAAACATCAGGTAATAGAGCCGACGAGGACAGTAGAGATACTGGTTGAGATCTGAGATGTTGACGAGATCAGATCTGCTCACATGATCACCGCACCTGGTGCTCGAAGGCGGCACAATCGGCATACAGAGCATCGAGGTGGAGGGCCAAGCTCCCGTCCTTGAACGGGACCAACCTGAGATAGTCGTCGAGGTCGAAGAGTTCCTTGGCGACATATCCCCTGTGTGCGAAGTAGCGACAGAACACTCCCTTATTCCGGATCGCCTCACTCAATCCCGTAATGTCAGGGACAGGGACCGCGGGATCGCGGCTCCCCACATACGGCCCGATGCCAGGGACGACCCGGGGCACGCGCTCCTGATCAGGCCTCCCCATCTCCCAGAACGTCGCCCCCTCCATCTTCACCGACCGCGGACTCTCGACCCTACCGCGGACAAAGACATACCCCGCCACCCGCCCTGCGACCTCGCGGCCCCAGGACCGCCGTTCCTCAGGGAGCGCCTGCAAGAACTCTTCACGACTCACGACCTCCAGATCAGTCCAGCGGAGCAGGAAGAAAAGATCGTAGGTCCCAGAACCCCCGTCGGTCAGGTTGAGATAGGCAAGGTCCATCCCGTTCCCCCTGAAACTGACCAGTTCGTCGATCAGGTCGAGGAGGGGGACATCAGCCTCTGTGTAGTTCTCAAGCGGTACAAGGCCCTGACACTGAAAAATCTCCTCAGGAGAGATCCCTGACCCCTCGAAATAATGACGATAGAGACGAGCAAGCCCCTCTGCCATCACCCTCTCCCGCCGGTCAGACGGCACGCCGCCGGTGAGAGGCCGTGCTCCGTCGTCGTTGATCATCGCTCTCGCCTCGCGGGCCCCGATCCCGGTCGCATGCTTGCAGATATGCTCCCAGGCCTCCAGGTAACCATAGCGCCAGGTAAAACTCTGCGCCACTCTCGGATCCCGCATTGTCCTACGAAGCCTCTCCTTGAGCCCCTCCCTCGACACCCGCTCGACCGCCGAAAAGTGATCGACCGTCTCGCGCGGTGCGTAGCAGACCGCCTGGTATGCGACCCCAGGCTCTGGGTTCCTGAGCCGGCCAAACCTCTGCAAGAACTCGCTAAGGTTGTGCGCCGAGAAGATCAGCCGCTGGATCGCCGTCTCCCCCTTGAAGTCGATCCCGACCTCGACCGCCTTGTTCCCGACGAGTACATCGAAAGGCTCGTCCATCGAACCACGGTGATACCCGCTCATCTCGCAGACACGAAGGTCGGTCTGTTCACGCAGGAAATCGGCCACCATCCAGACTTCTGCAGGGCTGTCCAGGATGACCGCTGTCCTGCACCCGGTGCAGAACTCCATGAACCGGTCGAGATCTGCAAGGACCGCCTCCCCCACGCCAAACCTCCTCCCACGGACAAACCTGAGATCCACCTCTGGCATCACCTGCACCTCGTCGACGACCGGCACGTCGCAGTGCGGCCCGGCGACCACAAGGTTACCCTGCATGACATCCCGGATCTTGGCAAGCGCCCGCTCGTTCGGCGTCGCCGAGAGGAAGATAAAACGCTTCATCAATGCCGAATCATAAGACGAGACCTCGTCGAGGAGGAAGAGGATCATGTCGGTCTGTTTCAGATCGAAGAGATGGAACTCGTCGAAGACCACCGTCGAGACCATGTTCTTCAGGACCGACGAGAGATAATGGTTGGAAAAGTAGCCCTTCAACCCGTAGATGAAGATGTCTGGGTTGGTGACAATGACCCCGCCAGACCGCTTCATCCTCCTGACGATCTGCACCAGCACATCGCCCTTTGTCATATGATAATCGTACTCGTCCCTTTTCAGCCCAAGACGCTCGGCATCGAGGTACTCCACAGGCTTTGAGGGGTTCAGACGGTCCCTGAGACGGCACAGAGACCTGTACTGATCTCTGGCCAGGGCGTTGGTCGGGTACAGAGCAAGGACCACGCCGAGACGCTCACCGGCCAGAGCGGGCACAGCCCATGCATTGGTCTTGCCCGAACCTGTCGGAGCCGTAAGCGCAAGATAGAACTCGTCCTGCGTCTCGATGGTCTCTCTTGCAACCACCTGATGACCGAAGGGGGGCAGATCCCCGACCAGCGGTTCTGCCTCATACCTGGGCAGGGAAAGCCCCTCGACGATCATGCCCGCCACCGCCTGAGGAACTGTAGGTCGGCCGGGAGACAGACCTTCTCGCCGTCGGTGCAGGTGAACGCATAATACGCCCCCTCGAACCGCCCATGCTCGATCACGTCAAACGGGACCATCCTGGAGAACCTGATGTCTCCGATGGGCATATGGGCCAGGTCGTCGACGAGGACCGGATGATTCATCATGAACCGTCCAGTATGCCGCCTGACCGGCAGAAGGTTCCACTTGATCAGGGCCTTGGTCCGTTTTTTCCCGACCCGTACATAGGTCGGGAGGTCAGGGACTGCACCGTCGAAGGCCAGGACAAAGAACCGGAACTTTGCACCAGGCTGGATCTGCTTTCGCGTCCCGATCTTACCGGTCGGCGAGTTCATCTGCTTTGCAGGCTGGTTCCTCTGGACATACTCGTCGCCACGAGCATTGGCATTCTCGGTGGTGAACCTGAGCGGGGTGACCGGCCTGGCGACCGAGACATAGATCTCGTCGGCGAGCCCGGCCGTGTCTTCGAGATAGGTCGGCTGTTGCCGCTTCGACCGCCGACCGCTCGCCCAGTTTACGTAAGAACCCCGGGCATATCCCAGGGCATAGTAGAGCGCTGTGTTCAGGATCAGCGGCTTTGTCACGTAGCGGTTGCCGGGCTCAAGGGTGGCAAAGAAGAGTTCGCCCATCAACTCCAGCACACCCTCGTAGACCTGCACGCCATGCACGCCCTGCCCCGCCGCCGTCGGTCTGGGTGCGACAGTCGTGGCCATGGACCTCACTTCTTGGGGACGGTAAGATATTCGTCCAGTTTTCCAAGTTGAGTCGTGAGCAGGGCCGCAACCGTCGAGTCGTCCTTCATCGCATCGAGGACCTCTGTAGTCGCCGCCTCGTCGACCTTTGTGGAGACGATACGGTGGCGAGCGGCAAGGTCTTCATACCCCTGGACGGCCGCCGCCTTTACGGCTTCAAGGTCCAGCGTATCGGCAGACATCACCTGCTGGATCGCCTCCTTGTCAGACCCTCCGGCAAGGGCACAGACGATCTCGCGTGTCACCTCAAGACTCGACGGCCCTTCCCGTCCGCCCGCGTAGACCCCGAGGAGGTGGTTCCTGACCTTCCCGAAACGAGTTCCTGTGGCGCCGTACCTGGAGTTCCGATCGGTGACATTCATAAAGAAGAGCACCTCCTCAAGAGTGACGTCTTTGAGGGTCACCACGCAGGGGAAGAGCACACCCTCTTTGAAGAAGTCAGGCTCACGGATCCCTGGGGTCGCGTTCTTGACGTAGGCGTCCCCTGGTGCGTTCTGGAAAAACTCCTCGACGACCGTACTTAAGGACCTGATCGTGTAGGCCTCGTCGTACATGACGCGGGAGGTCATGCTGACCTTGCCTTCAGATGCGGCGCTGCCAAAGAGAGCACACTCAGGACACTGCTGGCACATCTTTGTCACTTCCATCGAGCACCCGTCCCACGTGGCATTCTTCTTCTTCATCTCGTCGGTGATCAGGGCCCGCTGCACCGCCTTTGCGGCGCGACGATCGCTTGCCACCTGCTTGCGCCCGAAGAGTTTCCCGACTGTCTCCTCAGTATCCCCGATACGGATCACCGCCGAGTTTGCCTCGGTACCGTCGGTGGTGAACCGTGCCGCCGAGAGCAGTTCGCGGAGGACCAGGAGGTTCACGTAGCGGTTCTTCGGCCTCTTCTCAGGTGTTTCGAGTGTGTAGTCCTTGATCGTCTCGCCAAATTTCTGGATCACATCTTCGCTCATTTTAATTTCCTCCTTCTACAGTTTTTGTCTCTTCAACGGCTGTACTCTCTGCGGCGGTTTTTCTCTGGTAGTAGTGTTCACGTAACTGGAGCGTCGCCGCGTAGAACCCGTCGGCGAGGTCGTTCTCCGCACGCTTCATCTTCCCGGCATTGCCGTCGAAAAGTCCATAATAGACATAGTCAACGAACGCTTCGGCAAATGCCTGCGTTGCATCTGGATGATAGAGCCCGTCGATTCTGAAGAACTGGTCTTCGCCGGCGCGTTTCATCATCTTGAGCAACCGCCCCATGACGGCGTCGACGTAGTCTTCGCGCTGAAACTTCTGCGTCCCCCGTGCGAGGACGGCCCTGACCGACTCCCTGAAGAGTCTCTCGATCTTATGCGGTTCAAATCCCTTCGGGATCGCAACATCCGTCCCGAGTTGGGCAAGTTCATGGAGTGTCTGTATGGTCATAGGATCACCTGCAATCTGGTCAAGTTCGATCGCCCATTCGAGAAGACGGACAGGCTGGTTGTAGACCTTCTTGTCAAACTGCACCGAGTAGCCCCGGACGCGGTTGATGAAGGCCCCGGTCTGTCCTTCGCTCTCGCTGTTCTTTCTCCAGAGCACCTTGAGGAGAGTGCTCCCTGGACACCGGTGGTTCCTGAGCGTCTGCAGATGTTTGGGGAACCACTTGTCCTCCAGGGCGTACTCGTATCCGAGGGCGACGACCAGCGACGCCACACGGAGGTCTGAAGGGAGTCGTGAGAGGGGGATCGTGTCGTGAAAAATGCGTTTTACCGCCGCATGCGGAGCTTCAAGCAGGACCATCTCGTTGAACTGGTCGCCGCCTGTCATAGAGATCGGATTTTCACCGACCACCACCCTGCACCCGGTCGCCGTGGCAAGCACCATCCCAAGATATGCACCAAAGAACCAGTACTCGGTCTCGTTGTCTTTCATTTTGTTGAAGACGACGTCGTAGGTGGCGTAGAGGGTCGAGTCAAAGCCCGTGAACCCTGCACCTGTATACCGGAAGAGGCTGCGCCCGCCGGCCTCGGCGAAGAGTTCCCGGACCAGTGCGGTGAGGTCGAGGGTAGACCCGTCCAGGGCCTTGG
>JAQVHG010000107.1 GCA_028696365.1 Methanofollis sp. | reverse complement strand
TATGATGTGAATGTTCCGGGAGATACTCTATCGGTCCCTCTATCCGGAGCCATGAGGACAAAAAAATTCCTCCCGGTGGTGGGGGATTTCGTTGTAATTCTCAACAACCCGGACTCTGCCATCTGTATGATCGTATCAATCCTGAAACGGAGAACCTGTCTTTCACGGGGAGGAGCGGGAGAATCTGCAGGCGAACAGGTTCTCGCTGCAAATATTGATACGGCCTTTATTGTCACGGATCCCGACCATGATTTTAGTATACCCCGTCTTGAACGATATCTACTCATTGTTCGTAGTTCAGGGGCTGAACCGGTGATCATCCTGAATAAATCAGATACACGTGAGGAACTATCGACTCTTGTTGACCTGATCCATGTCGAACTTGGGACCGTCCCTGTCATCGCCCTGAGTGCCCTCAAAAATGACGGCCTTGAACACCTGGAACCTTTTCTGACACCGGGTAAGACTGTCATTTTTCTCGGTTCTTCAGGAGTTGGAAAATCTACACTTGTCAATGCCCTGACAGGCGTCTCACTTCAGAAAACGGGCGGGATCAGAGAAAATGACGGAAAGGGACGACATACCACTACAGTCCGGCATCTGATCCCTCTGCCCGGCGGGAGTTGCCTGATTGATACACCTGGTATGAGGGAGATCCGGATCTGGCCTGCCAAGAACGAAATAAACGAAACATTTGATGAAATCATCCAGATTGCAAGAGGATGCAGATTTTCAGACTGTCGGCACCAGCAGGAACCCGGATGCGCTGTCCGTCAGGCAATTGAGGAGGGTCGGCTCAGCCCGGAACGACTGGAGCGGTACAGAAAATTGCTAAGAGAAGCATCTTTTGAAAAATATAAGGAAGAAATAGGATTAAAACGCCTTGAAAAGAAACGGTACAAAGGGATCGCTAAAAAAGCGAGAGAATATGAGAAAATCAAAAAAAGGTAGGGTTAACAGTTACTATCTGTCCGACTCCGGTGCATTGCGCATGAGTCGAGAGCACACGCCGGGCATACCGTATGAGCACCATTGCGGATCTTCGGGGGTGAGAGGATTCTTGCTCCTTTATTTTGTGGGATAGGGGGATGGGAACACCGCTCAAACGCCGCTTCCGGACACGAGATGGCGAAAAATCCCGTCCTCTGCAGATCTGTCGAGCGGGGATTATGTGGGGTCGGGCCTTCATGTTCGTTCACAAGAGGGCTTCGCCAGAACTGAAATAAGGGCTGTGTAAAAACCCTTTGGACGGCTATCTCTGCGGGGGGCTGGCCGCCCCCCGGCCCCCCCGCATCACGATAGGGCGGTGGACTGCAACCCCCTCTCCGTGTTCATCTCTCCACCTTCCCGGCCCTATCTTCATCCCGGGGATCCGGGGGCAGCGCCCCCGGCGGGGGCATGAGGGAAGGGGATGGATGCAGTTCACAGGGGGGTTGTGGTGGTGAGAGGAGGATGTTTTCTTCAGGGCCGAAATAAGATATTTCAGGCCGCGAGGGGCCTGAGTTTTGCGACGACACGCTCGACCTGCTCGACCGCGGTGCCGATATAGTTGTCAGGGTTGAGGAGACGGGCGATCTCTTCGGCCGAGAGGACGGCCGCGACCTTCGGGTTCTCTTCGAGGACCCCGGCGATATTCCGCTTCTCTGCAAGCGCTGTCATGCTTGCCACCCGCACGGCCTCGTGGGCGTCCTGCCTGCCCATGCCGCGCTTGGTCAGTTCGATCATCACCGACTCGGCGAGGTTCACGCCATGGAGGAGGTCGAGGTTCTTCCTGATGTTCTCCTCCCTGATATTGAGGCGGTCGAGCACCCTGATCATCACGTTGAGGATGTGGTCGGCGAGGACCGAGGCCTCAGGGAAGACCACCCGCTCGCAGGAGGAGTTGGTGAGGTCACGCTCGTCCCAGAGGGTGTTGTTCTGGAGAGCGGGCTCGACCATCGCGCGGACGATGCGGGCAAGGCCGCAGACCTGCTCGCTCTTGATCGGGTTCCTCTTGTGAGGCATCGTCGAGGACCCGACCTGGTTCTTGCCGAAGGCTTCCTCGACTTCGGCGATCTCGGTCCGTTGCAGCGACCTGATCTCGACCCCGATCTTGTCCAGGGTGGTGGCCATGTTTGCGAGGAAGAGGACGTACTCGGCATAGCGGTCGCGGGCGATCACCTGGTTCGAGACGTCGACTGAGTTGAGTTCGAGATATTTCATCATCGCAGGCTGCACCTCAATCCCCTTGGTTCCCAGGGCCGCCTGCGTCCCGACGGCGCCGGTGAGCTGCCCGACCGCGACTCTGGGCCGCAGTTCGCGGAGACGCTCGATGTGCCTCCCGACCTCGCTTGCCCAGATCGCAAACCGCAGTCCGTAGGTCGTCGGCACGCCGTGCTGTCCGTGGGTACGTGCGACGCAGACGAGGTGCTTCGTCTCCTCGGCGCGGCGGAGGAGGACGGCGAGGAGCCGCTGAAGTTTCTCCTCGATCAGGTCCATCGCCGCCTTCATCTGGAGCCCGGTGGCGGTGTCCAGCATGTCGTTCGAGGTGGCGCCGAAGTGGATCCAGCGTCCAGCGTCGCCGCAGACCTCGGTGACCGCCTTGACGACGGCCATCATGTCGTGGTTGATCTCGGCCTCGATCTCGTTTGCCCGTGCGAGGCTGGCCTTGCCCGCGCATTCCTTGATCGTCGCCGCAGCGTCGGCGGGGATGACCCCGCACGCCGCTTCGGCCTGTGCAAGCGCGACCTCCGCCGCTACAATGCACCTGAACCGGTTCTCTTCGCCCCAGACAGCCTTCATCTCGGGCGTGCCGTACCGGTAGTCTATCGGGTGGATCGCCATGGGGAATAGTGTGGACGCCTGGCGATAAAAGGGGTGTGCGTGGGGGAGACGAGGAGACGGCTATAGGAGAGAGGGCGAGGTGGTCTCAGGGTTTCACTCCTGAAGAAATGTTCGCCTGAGTCGTCTTGTCCCCCCTTATCTCCCTGACCCCGATGACGGTGCCGGCGATCTCATCGACCGTCACGTCAAGATCGACCCCGTTGCCGGTGACCCTGAGGACCGGCCGGGTTTTCTCTGTCGGACCAGGATTGTAAGGGTCCATGAACACTCCTTCGATGGTGCCGCCCCTCTTGAGCAGATCTCCGGCCACTTCGTCCTGGATGGCGATCCTTGCGATAGAAGAGACGTTTGTCCTCAGTGCCGTCGCGCTTCCCCCTCCGAGGGCCGGTATTGCGGCGAGGTCGATGAGCGGCAGGCCGTCGCAGTCCTCGATCCGGCAGGGCGGCACCATTCAGGGGCAGCGGGGCAGGATGTACCTGGAGAACCACTCCCGTCCCCTCTCATGGATTGTCCCGACTGCGTCGCGGTTCCCTGAACCGGTATAGGTCCCTGGAACACCATTCTCGTCGATGACGAAACCGAAGGCGAGGGTGCCCACGCCGTCGGGATCGGTGGAGTTCCCAAAATATATCTCAGATGCGACCCGTCCCCCCCTATCCCGGTAGTCTCTGAGGGCAAGGCTGATCCGGTCGTTCATCTCCTCTGGGGTGATGGGGTCGTCGATGTCGCGGAGCACAAAAGCCCATCCCGGCCCTCCGATGTCGACCGGCGTGATATTTTCGGTTGGAGTGCCGGATTTCAGGTGCGGTCCGGTGACGACCGCGACGACGCCTGCCACCAGCGCGATGCCGAGGATTATCAGGAGGAAACGGTCGAATCGTATCATGCTCTGGTCACATGCTTTTTTCCGAAGCCGTGACCCATATGAGTATCTATTCTGGATGGGTATCTTTGCAGGGGAGGGCGTGCCTCGAAGATCTCCAATCTTCTCAAAGGCTTGAAAATCTTTGGTTTTCGGGGTCCGAGGAAGAGGAATGCGGCCGAAGAAATTCTCAAGTTCCCTTCGGTCACACCTCGCCGCACGATTGGTCGAGGACGGCATCACTCTCTTTATGGTCATCTTTTCTGCCTTCCCGACCCCATCGTCATCCTGGGGGACGACCGGAGGGATTTGAGAAGACGATAGTCTTCGAGGAGCTCCCGGCGAGATGATGTGGGAATGTGGGTGAGTCGCGCTCGCACCGGGGAGTGATGACGGGTTCTACAGAGTCTCTTGATGTGTGTTTTTTGGCTCTGCAGAAATCCTCTGGATGGATCTCTCTGGCGTGGGGCGTGCCACCCCCCGAACCCCCCGCGACACGATAGGTCGAGGACGGCAGCACTCTCGTCACAGTTGCCCATGATGCCTTCCCGCCCTTATCTTCCTCCCGGGGGCCCGGGCGGCAAGCGCCCCCGGCCAAAGAGGTAGGAAGGTGGGGGACACACATCTCCCTCACACAAGAGGTGAGGGTTTCTACAGGGCCTTTTTTATTTTTCGAGCCATACAAAGATATTATTTGAGAAATATTATGGGTCGGGAGATAGAGATCACCATATGGAATCTTCCAGTCTCCTCTGTATCTCTTCAGCCCTCATTCTCGCCCTCTGCCTCATCACCACCGGGTGCACCGGTCTTGCCGCAGCGCCTGAGAACCAGGCGACCGCCATCCTCCAGCCCAACGCCCTTGGCCTCCCGCTCACCGAGATCTGGAACATCGTCCTGGAGAAGACCGGGGCGACGAACGAGACGGCCGTGCTCAACAGTGCCGACATCATGATCGGGGCGGACGGATCACTTGAATGGCTGAGCCTTGAGTTCTGGGACGGGGCCGAGGATAACTCGGACTTTATCGCCGTCGACCTCACTTTTTCCACCGACCGCCCCGGATCGATCGCCTGGTCGAGAATACCCCCCGCGTCCGAGACAGAGACGGTGCCGGTGAGCCTCCACCCCTTCGACGTGCTCAGCGAACTCGAACAGGTCGACTTCGCCGACCTCCACCTTGGGACAGAGGGGCTCTGGATCGAGGTATCTGGGACCAGAGGTCCGATCGGGTACGGCAACGGGAACTACGACCTTGTCCTCCTCGAAAACGGCACCTTCACCCCGCTCAGTGAGGTGCGTTTTGTCGGGGACGTCCAGGGGAGTCCGATCGGCATCTATGGTAGGGGAGGCCAGGGAGGGAACGTCACCATCACCGAGACGAGCGACTTCCTCTTCTGGCATGAGGAGAGGACGTACACCACCTACGAAGAACCCGACCCCGAGCGGGAGAACATCATCGCCTTTGTGCCCGAGAGTCTGGCGATGGCAGATGGGGTCGTCTTCTGACCCGCCGTGCAAGAACCCAATACTACATCATCCCAGGCGACCAAGACCTAGTGAATGGACCCGCTTGAAGACTGGTTCCCGTATCCGTCCTTCCGCCCGAACCAGAGGGAGATGCTGGAGTTCGCCGCCGAGATCGCGCGCGTCGGCGGGATCGCGATGATCGACGCCCCCACCGGCAGCGGGAAATCGAGCGTCGTCTCGGCCCTCCTCTCCGCCCGCGGCACGAAGAAGGTGGTCGTGGCGGTGCGGACCATCTCGCAACTTTCGACATTTATCAGAGAACTCGAACTGGTCAGGAAGGTAAAGCCCACCCTGACCTTCGCATACCTTGTCGGGAAGAGATCGATGTGCCCGCTCGGGGGGGAGGGCGACCCCTACCGGCGGTGCGAGGCGGTCAAGGCTTTCTCCTCCTCACTGATGCGTGAACGGGCGCAGAAGGGCTCGCTTGTCCCGAGCGAGGATCCTGAGATCCAGAAACAGATCAGGAAGATGGACTCCGAGCACCCGCTCCTCTGCCCCTACTTTATCAAGAGCCGGGTCTTTGTGAAGGACAGCGAGGAAGGCGGCCTGCGGATGGGGCCGTCAGGGGCGCTCCGCGACCGGGCCACCCAGGTGCGGCGCAAAAACATCCCGCCCGAGAATCTCAACGCCTTCTGCAGGGGGCTCTGCCCGTACGAGACGATGATGCAGGCGGCCCGCGGCGCCGACGTCCTCATCTGCAACTTCCACCACCTCTTCAACGACGACGTCAGGGACCAGCTGTACGCCAACCTCGACATCAAACCCGAAGACGTCCTCCTCCTCATCGACGAGGCCCATAACTGCGGGGACGTCGTCGAGGGGATCCAGAGCGTCGTCCTGGAGGCGAGAGTGCTCGAAGGGACGATGACCGAACTGGCCCACCTCTCAAAGCACATGAAGACGGTGAATGCCGTCAGGCAGGTTCTCCCCAATGTCGTGCGATTCATGGACGACCTCAAGCGCTCGCCCAAAGGGGAAGACTGGTTCGACCCGGCGATCTTTCACCGGATGGCCGTCAGGGGCACGCTGTATAAAGGGCTCGAAGAGGTCGTCGAAGACCTCTCCAGGATCGCCGAGCGGGTCTCTGAAAAGAATAAGAACGCCGGGATCTACAAGGAGAGCGCGGTCGAGCAGTTCTCTGAGTTCATGTACCGGGTCTTTCGTGCTGGGGCCGACCCGACCTTCCTCACTCTGTACCGCTCCACCGAGGGCGAGGTCGAACTCGAGGTGCGAAACATCGACCCAAGCGGGAAGATGCAGGAGATCTGCGAGGCTCATGCCGCTGCAGTCCTCATCTCGGGCACCCTCTCCCCCCTTGACGCCTACAGGAAATACCTCTTCGGCGGCCTTCCTGCGCAGACCCTCTCCCTCCCGAACAGTTTCCCGCGGGAGAACCGGTTGCTTGCCTGCGCAAACGACGTCACCACCACCTACCGGAAGCGCCGCGATCCCCTGAACACCGAGCGGATCGTCGGCTATATCAGGGCCTTCGCCCAGGCGCCAGGCAACCTGGCCATCTACTTCCCCTCGTACCAACTCCTCAACACCTATGCAGAGGCCTGCGGGAGCCGGGTCAACGGCAAGAAGGTCTATGTCGAGCCAAGGGAGGCGGGCGAGGCGACGGCGACACTCCGTGAGTTTGTCGGTCTCCCTGAGCGGGGGAGGGCCGGGATCCTCTTTGCGGTCTGCGGCGGCAAGTGGAGCGAGGGGCTCGACTACCGCGGCGAAATGCTGCGCGGGGCGATGGTCGTCGGCCTCCCGCTGGCGCCGTACAACAATGTCCGCCGGATGATCATCGACTATTACCGGCACAAGTTCGGGCGGGAGGGCGAGTTCATCTCGTACACCCTCCCGGCGATCAACAGGGCCACCCAGGCGCTCGGCCGGGTGCTGCGGACCCCTGAAGACACGGGAGTGCTCGTCTTTGCCGAGCAGCGGTTCCTGGATCCAGGGGTGAAGGACGGCCTCCCCCCCTGGATGCAGCAGGAGATGGAGGTGTGTGAACTCGAGGAGTTCATGCGCCTGGTGCTCGACTGGAAGAAGCGGCGGTGAGCCGGGGTGCATGAGGGGAGTTGCCCCTTCGGGCTCTGGCACGTGCACGTCGCCTGGGAGGGCGATCTGGTCTCCAGGGTGTGCTTCCTCAGGCACCCGGCCTCGGGTGGGGTGCCT
>JAQVHG010000106.1 GCA_028696365.1 Methanofollis sp. | reverse complement strand
CGTGGACGGCTACTTCGCGGCGATGGAGGCCTTCGGCGAGAAGATCGAGGCGGTGGACAACGCCCTCTTCGAGGACGCGGACTCAGAGATGATCAGGGCGATCCAGGGGGTGCGCCGAGAACTCCTGTACCTCAGGAGAGGGATCTGGCCGCTGAGAGAGGTGGTCTCCTCGATGGAACGGACCGAGTCGCCTCTGGTCACCGACCAGACCAGGGTCTATCTCAGGGACGTCTACGACCACCTCGTCCAGGTGATCGAGACGCTGGAGACCTATCGCGAGATGGGGGCCGGGATGCTCGACATCTATCTTTCGAGCTCGAGCAACCGGATGAACGAGGTGATGAAGGTGCTGACGGTCATCGCCACCATCTTTATCCCGCTCAGTTTCATCACCGGGATCTTTGGGATGAACTTCAGGATCATGCCTGAGTTGGGCTGGGAGTTCGGGTACTATGCCTGCCTCGGGCTGATGGCCGCCGTCGCCCTCGGCATGCTCCTCTATTTCAGGAAGAAAAAATGGATCTAAGGGGTGCCATCGGAGCCATCCATCTCATGCTCCTTCCAGTTGGCCTCTCGAAGATCTTCATGTCACAGGGGGTCTTCCGAGTACCTGTGTTCTCATACTCGCTTGCGCTTGCGCCCCACCACACTCGCTACACGATTGATCGAGGACAGCACTACCCTCGTCACGCCCATTTTTTATGCCTTCCCACTCCTATCTTGCTCCTGGGGACCCAGAGGTAAAGAACGACAGTGAGTTCGAGAAGATCTTTGATCTTCGATGTGTGACCAGAGGGAATCGATGATTCGCGAGGATAAGAAGATCTTCGAGATACGAACAATAGTGAGTTCAAGAAGATCTCTGATTTTTGGGTTCTGTAGAAACCCTTTGGACAGTTATCTCCGCGGGGGGCTTTCCGCCCCCCGAATCCCCCGCCACACGAGAGGTCGAGGACGGCAGCACTCTCTTTAGGGTCATCGATTCTGCCTTCCCGACCCTATCGTGCTCCCGGGGGTCCGGGGGCAGAGCCCCCGGCCAAAGGGATGAGGGATAGGAAGGCGGATGACGCACGTCTCCTCTATACAGCATGAGCGAGGGTGAATTCTAGAACAGAGGGAATCGGAGATTCCCGATGATAGGAAGATCTTCGATCTTCTGTGGATTTTTGATCTTCGATCGAGTTCCAGACGTGAGACAGGGGGAGGGTGGGGGACACCCATACTCTCCACAATAGATGAGGGATTTCACAATCCCCAAAAAAGCAGAGAGACCACACTCACACTAAATCAATGAAATTTTTCAAGATCCTTAGACCGGTCGCCCCGCTCTTCTCCGGGTGGAACTGGACACCATAGACCATCCCGTTCTTCACCGACGAGGCGAACTCGCAGATGTACTCGGTTGTGGTCAGGGTATACTTAGTCGGGGCCTCGGCATAATACGAGTGGACAAAGTAGACATATGAACCGTCAGGCACGCCTTCATAGAGCGGTTCGTCGGCAGGGAGCGCGAGGGTGTTCCAGCCCATGTGCGGGACCTTCATCCCTGGCACCCGCGGGAAATGCCTGACCGCGCCAGGGACCAGGCCCAGGCCCGGACGCAGACCCCCTTCCTCAGAACTCTCCATCAGCATCTGCATCCCAAGACAGATCCCGAGCACCGGCACCTCATCGGCCTGCTTGCGCACCGTTGTCTCGAAGGGGCCGAGCATCTCCATCCCGTCCCTGAAGCCCCCGACACCAGGAAGGACCAGGGCGTCGGCGGCGGCGATCTCATTAGGATCAGAGGAGATCACCACCAAGGCCCCGGCATGCTCAAGCCCGCGGCTGACACTCCTGAGGTTTCCGAGCCCATAATCAATTATAACTATCTGCTTCATCCCTGCCAGACCCCCGTCGTCTCCATTCGCCGTTGGCCACCCAGGCCTCAGGCAACTCGTGCACCTCCTGCCAGGCCCGGAGTTTCCCTTCCCATTCCTGCCAGAGGTGCGGGTAATCCCTCTGGATCTCCTCGATCACTGCAAGGTCGCTTGACGGGCACATAAAGCACCCGATACGATCCATGCCGCGGTCGTACAGCACATTGTACGGCGCCTCCTCTCTGAAAAGATAGAGCCAGACATGAAGTGCCGTCCAGTGCTGGATTGGGGCGGCCGAGAGCTGGTTTTTCACCCGGCGGTTCCGCCATACCCTGGGACTCCGCTTCCGGTTCAAAGACTCATATTTCCGCTGACCGATAAAGGAGAGCGCCTCCCCCCACTGCTCGGCGATGACCCGGCCGACAGGTTCGAGCTTGCAGACCCGGCAGCACCAGCGGGCGTCGACCGCAGGCGGGCCCTCGACCGCAAAGTGCTCCCAAAAGGCATCGCCGGTCTCGGCCCGCACCACCTCGACCCCGTACTTTCGGGCGACGGCCGCGACATTTGCCTCGGTCTCAGGGAATTCAAGTCCGGTGTCCGCGTAGAGGAGCGGCACCCTCCCGACCGCCTTGAGGACCAGCAGGAGCGTGGCAAGACTGTCCTTGCCTCCAGAGTACGAGACATTCCGCGGGAGGTCAGGGTGATCGGCACAGACCTTCCTAATGAACTCAAGAGACGCCCCTTCATAGGTATCGAGGATCTTCTGATTTGCCACCACCGCCTCGTCCCAGGTCGCCGGGCCGGGTACAACCTCTGCGGGGGCGGTCCTGCGTGTCCTGACCACTTGCCCTCGTCCCATGGTCCGTGCCTCTGCGGCGTCGACCTTGGCCCGACCCACCCCGATGCACTCGCCAGTGCGAGTGAGGACAAAGACCTCGTCGCCTGCCCTGACCGAGTCCTCGATCTCGACAAGCCCTGGGGCGAGGAGACTTGCCCCGTCCTTGATAAAAGAGATCGCCCCATCGTCGACGACAACATACCGCCGTGTCGGCGTGCAATACTTCACAGCCCCAGGCCGCGGGAGAGGTTCCCAGACCCCTTCCTCAGGGAGATATCTGATCGCGGCGACGACGGCCCCACCAAGGACCACCTCCTCCATCCGGTCGATCTCAGGAACCTTGTTGAGGACGGCGAGATGCCCCTTAGGAATGAGAGGCACCCCAAAGTGCTCCAGAAAGATCGCATTGACCAACTCGACATCGGCAGCCATGGCCGGCCTGGCATCTCCTGGCGGGGTAATGGCGACTGATCTGGTCCTGGCTCCACATGCGCATTGTTCGCCGAGGACCGGCGCGTGGCAGTGATCGCACCAGTGCAGTGCAATCTTTCCCAGATATGACGGACGCATTGCATGTACTTTGCGGGCACAGAGAATAAAAGTCCAGGGTTGGAAGATGATACGCGGATTCAATCATGTAAAATATTAATCATGAAGGTTATTTGCGGATCGGAGCGCGCAGGGCAGAAAAATATTGAAAAGAAGCTCAAATTATCGATGAAAAATAAATTAAATATCTTATAGGTGATAGCCCACAACGCACTCTACAGCGAAGGACGCAAGGAACGCCGTGAGAACCTGTAAAATCGACAGGTTTTTTACTGATTACCGTACGAAATTCGGATAGTTAATAAACATCGAAAATCCACCGAATGAGTGAGGGATACGGATGAATGAACTAATATTCCTGATACTCTTTCCCTGTATAATTGCATTCATCCTGTTATTGTTGCCTAATAACCGGATCAGAGATGCAATCGTTGCATTATCGGGTCTGGTCATTTCTATTGGCTCCATCTACCTGTTCGCAACCTCCTTTACCGGAGGGTCGGTTTACTTCCCCTTTCCCTTTGAACCGACCGCACAGGTGATGTTTGTCATCGAGATGGCCATCGCCCTGCTGCTGCTGTACCTGGGGGTGAAATTCAAGCAGTACATTGCTGTCCTGCTTGTCCTCGTGCAGACCGCAGTGATGCTCTACTTTGAGATGACCATGGCCCACGGGCTCGAACCGATGAGAAACCTCTTCATCGACGAGTTCTCTATCATTATGGCCCTGATCATCGGGATCATCGGGAGCCTCATCGCGCTCTATGCCACCAGTTACATGAACACCTACCACGAACACCACCCTGAGGTAAGGGACCGGCGAAGGATGTTCTTCTTTGTGATCTTCGTCTTCCTGTCTGCGATGTTCGGGCTGGTCTTCTCGAACAACCTGCTCTGGGTCTTCTTCTTCTGGGAGATTACGACGCTTTCGTCCTTCCTGCTCATCGGCTACTCCGAAAGCGAAGTTGCGACGAACAACGCCTTCCTTGCCCTGAAGTTGAACCTGCTTGGTGGGATCGCCTTTGCGGCCTCCTTCCTGTACCTGGCAAGTGTCGACCCCTCTGGCGGGCTTCTTGAACTCGACACCCTCATCGCCTCAGGCCAGTCGATCGCCATCGTCCCTGCAGTGCTCATCTGCTTTGCAGGCCTGACCAAGGCAGCGCAGATGCCCTTCTCGGCATGGCTTGTCGGCGCGATGGTCGCCCCGACTCCGGTCTCGGCCCTGCTCCACTCGAGCACCATGGTCAAGGCTGGTGTCTACATCATCGTCAGGTTTGCTCCTGTACTCCTCGGGACCCTCGCCGGAATCGCCTTCGGGCTTGTCGGCGCCGTTACATTCCTGGTCGCCTCGGCGATTGCGATCTCGCAGACCAACGCCAAGAAGGTCCTCGCCTATTCGACCATCGCCAACCTTGGGCTCATCGTCGCATGTGCCAGTGTCGGGACGCCTGAACTGGTCTGGGCCGCGATCATGCTCATCATCTTCCATGCGGTCGCGAAGTCTCTCCTCTTCCTCTGCGTCGGGACGGTCGAACACCGCACCGGCAGCCGGGACATCGAGGACATGGACGGGCTGATCGTTAGGTTCCCAAAGATCGCGGTGATGATGGCGACTGGGATCGCTGGGATGTTCCTCGCTCCCTTCGGCATGCTTATCTCCAAGTGGGCTGCGATCGAAGGGTTCATCGACGCACCCTTTGGGATCGTCTTTGTCACCATCCTCGCCTTTGGAAGCGCTGTCACGGTCTTCTTCTGGGCCAAATGGATGGGCAAGATCCTCTCAGTGACGCCGTACGGCGAGAACCTCGAAGGCTCGGTTTCCCGCGCCAAATGGGTGGTTCTCTCGTCGCTCACTGTACTCACTGTGCTTGCCGCTCTCCTCTTCCCGCTGGTCTCCTCGGTGCTCATCGAGCCCTATGTCCTCGGGATCTACGGCGAGACCGCACGGCTTGCTCAGGACAACATCATCATCATGCTCCTGATGATCCTTCTCCTGCTGATCCTCCCGCTCTCCCTGTATACTTCAAGCAAAGAGAGCAGAAAACTCCCGGTATATATGGGCGGGCGCCCCACAACGCCTGACCTCAAGTTTGCCGGATCTCTCGGGATCCAGCGCGAGATGACCACCAGGAACTACTACTTCGAAGAGTACTTCGGCGAGAAGAAACTCCTGCACTACAGCAACCCACTCTGTGTCCTCCTCATCCTGGTGGCTGCAGCCCTGGTTGCATGGGGTATGAGCCAGGGGGTGGTCATGTGACCTCAATCATTACGGCTCTTGCCTTCGTGGTTCTCGCCCCACTCGTCGGCGGATTGGTCGCCGGGGTCGATCGCAAGATCACTGCCAGGATGCAGGGCAGAGTCGGTCCGCCGATCCTCCAGCCCTTCTACGACGTGGCCAAACTCTTCGAGAAGGAAGACGTCACCGTCACGCCCTCGCAGAACCTCTACATCGTGGCCTACCTCGTCTTCATGATAGTGAGCGGTGCGTACTTCTTTGCCGGAGGCGACTTCCTGCTCGTCATCTTCGCATTCACCCTGGCTCACGTATTTATCGTGCTGGGTGCGTACGCCGCCTACTCGCCGTACAGCCACATCGGCGCAGAGCGCGAACTGATCACTCTGATGGCCTACGAGCCAATGGTGATCTTCACGGCGGTCGGGCTCTATATGGTCACTGGGAGCTTCTACATCAGCGATATCGCCACCTCGACGGTGCCGGCGATCCTGTATCTGCCTGGTGTCTTCGTCGGCTTCCTGGTCATCCTGACTATCAAGCTGCGCAAGTCCCCCTTCGACATCTCGACATCCCACCATGCCCACCAGGAACTGGTGAAAGGGCTGACTACCGAGTTTGCCGGCCCGGTCCTTGGTAAGATCGAGATTGCCCACTGGTATGAGACTGTCGTCCTCCTCGGGATGATCTATCTCTTCTTCGGGTTCAACCCGGTGCTGGCCATCGTGGTCATCGCCCTCGCCTATCTCCTGGAGATCTTCATCGACAACACATTCTCTAGGATGAAGTGGCAGTGGACCATGAAGAGTGGGTGGGGCGTTGCCGCGACCCTGGGGTTCCTAAACCTCGTCATTGTATATTACCTCTATATGGGGGTCTGAGAGCATGGCATATCTGAAAAAGTCACCCTGGCTGCTCCACTATGATGCATCCAGTTGCAATGGCTGCGACATCGAGTTGCTGGCTTGCCTCACCCCGTTATACGATGTGGAGCGCTTCGGGATCATCAATACTGGAAATCCGAAACATGCCGATGTCTTTGTGATCACCGGCGGGATCAACGAACTCAACCGCGAGGTCGTCAAGAACACCTATGAGCAGATCCCTGACCCCAAGGTCGTGGTGGCCGTCGGGATCTGCGCCTGTTCTGGCGGCGTCTTCAGGGAGTGCTACAACATGGCAGGCGGCGTCGACCAGGTCATCCCGGTCGACGTCTATGTCCCTGGCTGTGCCGCGAGGCCTGAGTCGATCATCGACGGCATCGTCAAGGCCCTGGGGATCCTTGAAGAGAAGCGGGAAGAGATGAAAGAAAAGGAGAAAAAGCATGGCAATTGAAGAACAGGTGCTCAGAGATATTGCCCTCGCAGACCTGCACAAGGAGGTGCAGGTCTACCATAACCGCGGCTTCCGCCTGGTCCAGGTGAGTTGTTCGATGGTCGAGGACTCCTTCGAGCTCAGTTACAGCTTTGACAAGGATCTCCACTTCGAGAGCCTGCGGGTCATGGTCCCGGCAGGGACTGTGGTGAAGAGCATCTCAGGGATCTACTGGGCGGCCTTCATCTACGAGAACGAGATCCACGACTTCTTCGGCCTTGAGTTCGAAGGCATGTCCCTCGACTACAATGGCACACTCTTCAAGACCGCGAAGAAGTTTCCCTTTGCAAATGTCACCTTCAGGGGGGAGGAACCATGTCAAAGAAAATAGTCGTGCCTTTCGGGCCGCAGCACCCGGTGCTCCCTGAACCCCTCCACCTCGACCTGGTCGTCGAGGACGAGAAGGTGAAGGAGGCGATCCCTGGCGTCGGGTATATCCACCGCGGCCTGGAGACCCTGGTGCAGAAGCGAGAATACCCAGAATATGTCTATATCGCCGAGCGGATCTGTGGGATCTGCAGTTTCATCCATGGGATGACCTACTGCCAGGGCGTCGAGACGATGATGAACGTCGAGGTGCCTGAGCGTGCTGAGTTCCTCAGG
>JAQVHG010000105.1 GCA_028696365.1 Methanofollis sp. | reverse complement strand
TTTGTATTCAGATATATTCGATCAAAATAAAGTGTGTCTAGGAAAAAGAGGTTGGACCTGATCAAAAGATGAATTATTTTCCTGTTCTGAAAAATCTTTGATGTGTCGTTGACTCTCAGATCTTCGATAACTCTCCCTGCAGGAGGGTATGGAGCCGAGATTGATTCTACGCTCACAAATAGGAATCCCTTACTTGGAGCATATCCCAAAGGTATCCCTGGCTTGATCAATCATCAGGATCGAGACATTTTCCAGCCATTCCTCTGCCTCCTCCACTTCAATCGCCACCCCAGAGGTCCAGGGGGGGGTGGCCCCTGTGCGAATGACAGAGAAAGGCGGATCGATCAGCCGTGCCGCCCACAGAAAGAATAAAGAATGTTTCCTCGCTCTCTCCTGCCGGAGGGAGACCCCCCGGATCCCCCACGACGAAGATAGAGGTGGGGAGGCAACAATCTCTTGAACGACACCGTGCTTCAGAAACATCTTCCACTCACCGATCAAGGCCAGAGAAGTTTTGGGATGACCTCTTGATTAAAAAAAAGGAATCCATAGTGTCCATTATTCGGAAAAAACCGAACATATTCTAAAAATATATTGTTCGACTCAACGAAATGCATTATTTGAGCGTATGATTTCATGAAATCCCATTCAAAAACATGAAATCTGCGCATTTCAGGAGTAATAGAGTTATGAACATCCATGTGTTTCTAGTCTCATTACTCCCTAGAAATCAACGAAGGTGAGTTTATGAAAAACATGAAATTGAGAACTAGCTCTGTGTGTTTGTTCATACTGGTGTTGTTGTGTGTTTCAATACCATGTGTAAGCGCATACAATGATTGCCTTGTTGATCGGACAAGGGCATATCAGAACCCAACTGAACCCGCTTTGACAGATTACATTAATGATAGAATGGATGAAACAAAAAGTTCTATCAATCAAATCCACTGGGTTAATGGTGTGGCTGATTACACCTACTCAAACAATGATCGTGACTTTATTAATCATATCAATGATCTATCATCCAGCACAAACATTGTTGCGGTTCAGTCCCATGGAGGTACATCTGGCTCCACTTCTCATCTTACATTTAGAGATGGTAGTTATCTAAGCGCGTCTGATGTAGATTCATGGTTGGACTCAGGCGGTTACTTTATTTTTGCTGGGGCGTGCAAGTCTGCACAATATTCAGATCTTGGTGACAGTTTTGTGGACAGGGGATTTGACGCGTATTTTGGTTATAATGGTTCAGTACAGACTATATTTAACGCGAAATTTTGTTCGGAATTTTTTGGCAGAGCAAAATATATTAATGTCTCAATATCAAATGCAGTTGAATTCGCGTTAGATAAAGTGAAAAATGAACTTGGTTCTCCCGGAGGTACTGACAATAATAAAATTATTGGGGATAAATATCTTTGTTTAGCCCCTTCGGATTGGTGAGAGGTGAAATGATGAAGAAGATCATATCTGTGGCGATTGTCATGTGTATGGTTCTGGTGGCCGTGCCTGTACTCTCTGCGGCATCACCTGACGAGGCAGAGATGACTCCAAAGACGTCTTTATATCTAAATCCAGCCAACGAAGCAGTCCAAATCACTATGGAAGATGCAAAAAAGAGTGCGGAGTTAAACATTCCAGATACAGAGATCACAAAAATAACGGGTGGGCTCATTGATGATCAAGTCTTTGGGAAGATTTGGCAATTCAGTGCTATTACAGAAAATGGTGAGAATCTTCTTGTCGGCGTTGACGCCAAGACAGGAGAACTTGATTTCTATTATGGAAAAGCGAAAGAAAAAACTGAGAAGATGGATGATATCACAGCCAATGAAGCCAAAAAGATCGCTGCAGATTATATCGCAACACAGAACATCGATGGTGAGATCCTTTTTGATGACGTAAGGCTTCAGCCGCCTCATGCAAAGGATCGGGCTGGAAAGTATTCTGTTCACTTCTGGAGGGTCATCAACGGTATCCCCTGTCTTTCTGATGGTATACGGGTCGGAATCAATCCATATACTGGAGATATCATGAGTTATCACAGGACATGGGTAATGCCTGAGAATAAGGTCTCTGGTAGTGCAATGCCAGGCGTACAGAACATTGAGGCGCAACGTATCTTGAGTGATCTCATGAAAGAGAGATATGAAACAGAGATCACAATCGTTTCTTCAAAACTTGTGTGGATGGATATGAATTATCCTGCCCGGATAGAGGACTGTCATGATATCAGGCTGACCTGGTGGATACGTTTTGATGATTCATATTTACAGGAGAATGGAGTTGATTTTGGTTCGGCATGGATCGATGCTCATTCTGGTGAAATTCTCAAAAAAGCCTATATTGTATAGGCAAAACCATTTTTTTCGCCTTGTAGAACTCCCTCCTTCCTCCCGCTGATGAGAGTGTGAAAAACAATTCTGGAAATCTTTAGATTTAGATTTTAGGATCCATCCTGGATCAACTCTCTCAGCGGGAGGAATTCTGGTCTTCTCAAGATCACTCCTTCCATCCTGAATGGAGATGACACCTTGGACGGATCCTGTGAGAATGAGGCAGGAACTCATGCACCTATGGAGTCAGAGGATCAAGCCTGGACAAAGTTAATTTGTTCCACCAGAACTCCTCATCCCATACCTTGATACGATCTTCGCCAAAATGTCTCTCATGCTCAGGTGTCCGCAGTGCGGAAGCACCGACCTCTACCAGGTGCTCGGGGGGTATGCTGGCATGACGTACCGCTGCAAACAGTGCGGCTACACTGGATCCTTTGTCGTCGAGTCAGAGGAGAAACTCCCGCTTCCATCTGGAGAGGAAGAACGTGGAGCACAGAGGTCGGTCTCGGTCTACCGCTGGGTCAGGATCGCCGCACTCGCTCTTCTCCTCTTTTTTGCACTGCAGTACCTGATACGGATCCTCTAAGGGGTGGGTCTGCCGATGAGTGGCGTCTCCCTTTGCGTCAGACCTCCAATTTCACCATCTTGCTCATACCGTTCTCGTATCTTCGCACCAGATCGCGTGCTTCAAGGTCCTGGAGTGTCCGCGAAAGCGTCGACTTGGGGATCCCTGTCCTCTCAGAGAGTTCGGTCTGGTTCATCTCCCCGTGATCGATCAATGTTTCGATGATCTTTCGCTCATTCCCTTTCAGCAACTTCAGCATGGCCTGCTGATATTCGGGGGGGTGTGGCGGGATGATGTCCTCATCACATGATTTGAGATCTTCAGAGGGTGAGAGTGGGGTCTTGTCTGATCCCGGCATCTCAGTGGGGGAGATCTCGGTGTCGTCGTTCTCATGATCAACCGGTCCGTGCATCTCCTCAGAGATTGAATGCCTAACCATCAGGAGATAGGAGAGCACTGCACCGAGAAGAAATGATACGAGCGCGATGAGGAGGCAGTCGGAAAGAGTATAGACCGAAGGGATCTGATGGACGACTGGAGTCTCATTTCCGATGACAATCTGCACCTGTCGTGGGAGGATGAATATCGAGAGAAGCGTGAGTATAGCGATGGTGACTATTCCTCCGGCAAAAGCGTTCCTCCCTCTCTGGTCCATATTTATCACGGGTTCAAGATCGTTAGCCCTCTCCTGGTCAGCGACATCCTTGTGATGGGCGGGATCCACTCTGAAGAGATCCTCCTCCAGGGGCATGATCGGATATCATTGATTCAGAGAGGGGTCTCTTAAGCATTGTGAACTGATCGTCGACCTCTGAGCAGGGGAGCGGTCCAGATGTATCTATAGAATTTGTACGGGGAAGTGCCGGGATAATAGGTGCCGCGGATTATGGTGAGGTGAAATGGCTTTGTAGAACTGCTCATGACGCGAACGTACACCTCGCACATACAGGATGAAAAGTTCTCGTCATTTGATCTCTTTTTTCAAGACAAGAATATTGGTGGAGACCGTGTTCAATTCGCCGGCCCCACCGATCCTCATCGTGGGAGTATGAGCGCCGGCGAGTTTGAGAAGATCTCTGATCTTTGAATCCAGGGGGTTTCCCTCGGCACGAGATGACAGGAAATATTCTATGATAGAGGCGGCTGGTCTGATCGACATGCCTTCCCACACCATCGACCTGGGGCGAGAGACTACAGGAAGTTGGGGGACGCACACTCTCCCCACGATAAGTGAGGATTTCTACAAAGCCAAAACTTCCTTAAATTTCCTTCAGGAATTCTCCGCAGAAGATAAACGGAGGACCGCAAACTCTCATCATAGTCTTCTCTCATTTTCTCGTACCTCTCGCGATTCCATGGGAACGAACGGGAGCGAGTTCGAGAAAATACAGGACCGAAGATCCCCGACGAATAAAATTCATAATTTTCCGTGCATGGGGAGTTGAAAATTTTTCTGATAGATAATTATCAGTATATGATCCCGTAGAATCCCTCAGGATTAACTTCTGTGGTGGGGATATTGCCGTCGAAGATCTATGAATCTTCTTGACTGATCAAAAATTGGAAATTTTTTCAACTCCCTTCGGTTGTCCTCTCGAACAGGGAAGACGATTGAGCCATGCTCACTGCCAAAGGAGGTGAAGGTTTCTATGGGCTCAAAAATATGAAAAACGTTCAGGAGAATTGGCTCTGTAGAAATCCTCTGGACCGTTCTCTCTGCGGGGGGCTTGCCGCCCCCCAAACCCCCTGCCACACGATAGGTCGAGGACGGCAACACTCTCTTTATGATCATCGATGGTGCCTTCCCGACCCTCTCGTGGTCCCGGAGATCCAGGCGGCACTCGCCCCCGGCCAAAGAGGGGGGAAGGCGGGTGACACACGTCTCCCCTACACAAGAGGTGAGGGTTTCTACAAGGCCAGAGAATTATTCTATGAGGCGGTGCTCTCCTCTCATCGCACATCGATCCTCATAAAACAGAGATAGGCGATGAGAAAAAGCACTCCAGGGAGTGCCAGGAGGAGGACGATGTTTCCCCAGAGACCGGCAAGGACGTCCGTGAAATGCGGCGGGGCGGTGTCGGGGTCGATGACCAGAACTGAGAACGGACCCGGCTGGGTGTTTTCCTTCAATGCGACACGATAGGGATCGATGATCGCACTGGTGATCTTAATGTAGTTCGTCTGCGGGGAGGCGGCCTCGACGACCGCGGTGACGAACGTCTTTTTCTCATAATATGCCCTGGCGTCAGCCTCGTACTTCATCATCGCCTCTTTCTCTTCCACTGGGTCTCGATCTTCCCCAGTCGAGATGAGGCTCCCCATAATGACGGTCTGCACTGGTACTTCAGGCTGCTCTCCCGCCCATGTGTCGACGGCGATCTCTCCTGCAAGGGGGAGGAGAGAGGAGAGGATGATGAAGACGACGAGGGTGGCGATGAGGGCGCTCCCGCTTTCAGGCGCAAGGGTAGAGAAGGTGAGAGCGAGGGTGAAATAGATGAGGAGGAAGAGGACAGAGACCACCCCGAAGGTGAGGATGGCGGAGCACTCGTCGATGGTCGGGACGATGCCGGCGATGAGGAGCATCGCAAGGGCGACGAGGAGCGCCGCCACGACTGCAAGGACGATCGCCGCACCCCCGCCAATGGCCTTGCCGTTGATCACCTCGTCGCGGTAGATGGGGTGGGAGAGGAGGGTCTTGAGCGTCTTTGTCTCCTTCTCCTTTGAGACGAGGTCAAACCCGATCGCGATGGCAAGGACCGCCCCGATGATGACAACCTGGTCGGCGATCCCAGAGAAGACCGAGAGCACCGACGGTCGCTCTGGCATCCATCCGGTCAAGGTGCCGCTCTCGGCCGCCGCCATCGTCTCCTGGTACGAGGCAAGGTCGCGGGTGTACTCGCCAAGACCCTGGTACATCCCGATGACCATGATGAGCAGGAAGAGGGCCATGAGGACAAAGAAGCGTTTGCTGGTGAGGTGGTCGACAAATTCCTTCTGTGCCACGATCAGAGATCTGGAGATCCCCATCATCCACCTCCTCGTGGCTGGAGGGGCGTGGTGGAGAGCAGATGTAGTGATGCCATCGTCATTGCTCTGGTGGAACACCATATCATGATGATGAAGAACAGCGTTCCAGAAAATGGAATGACAGGATCTGTAGATACTGATGAGGGGTAGGGTTGAAGGTTTTCGTCAATTTCAATCTCGCTCTTGCCTGCACCTCGATGATGACGATGATCGCCAGCGAACATGAGAGTCACAAAATATTTCGAGGGAAGAGCGGCATCGAGATCTCCATCTTTGAGAGATCTTGAGGAGCGAACAGAATGAAATTAGATACACTCTGAGGTCATCCCAAAACTCTCCGGCCCTCTCCCTTCTCAGAAGATAACAGTAGAAATGGTGGAGAGATCCTCCCTCTCTTCGTTGCCTAACGATGGCTTCATGCCTTCCAACTCCACCGTGCCGGGGGCGCTGCTCCCGGACCCCCGGGACCACGAGAGAGTCGGGAAGGCATATTCAAAATCTATGAAGAGGGATTGTCGTCCACGACCTATCGTGCGGCGGGGGGTCCAGGGGGCGGCCAAGCCCCCTGGTGGAGGATAGGGTTTAGAAATTCAGGAACGAAAAATTCAGTTCAAGATGAGTTTCAACCCCAGTGAGTGTTGGGATATGCTCTCTACAAAACCGAAAGATGGGGACCTTTCTTGACATGCCATTGCACATGAATGGTCGAACAATTTAATTAGTACTATTACGAACAATATGCCATGGCATACATGAACTGGTCTGACGACCTCTCGGTCAGCATCTCTGAGATCGATGAACAGCACAAGAACCTCGTTGCCCAGATCAACACGCTCCACGACGCCATGCGCTCTGGTAAGGGGAAGGATGCGCTCGAAAAAATCCTCGGCGAACTCGCGGACTACACCCAATACCACTTCGGCACCGAGGAAGAGTACATGCGGGAGTTCGGGTTTTCAGAATATTCTACCCATAAAAAACAGCACGACGCCTTTGTCGCGAAAGTCGCCGAATTTCAGCGGGCATATGCTTCAGGACAACTCGGCCTCTCCATCGAAGTGATGAAGTTCCTGCGCGACTGGGTGGCGGGTCACATCAAGGGAAGCGACACGCACTACATCACCTGCTTCCAGGACCATGGGCTGAACTGAGAGCATATCGCCATCACAGGGCGATCACACGCTGAAGGGTTCAAGTGACCTTTAACCCCTGAACTCTTATCATGAAGATTGAAGTTGAAGAGAGCGGGTGAAGAAGAAGTGGACGTGATTCAAACCCGACTTTGTAGAGCCCCTCCTCTCTCCCTTTGGAGAGTGTGCACCATCCGCCTTCCTTCCCACCTCGATCCTGTTGCGGACTCTCGAAGACCAAGTGTTCTTCTCCAGATCGTTACCACTCACACAGCGACGATAAAAGATCTTCCGGTCACCGAAATCTTCGATATCTTCTGATCTTGAACTCGTTCTCGCTCGTTCCCTCGGAAGGAAGATCGGGGCAGGAAGGCACATATGTGGTGGAGAGTGTGGCCAGCCCCCCCGCAGAAAAT
>JAQVHG010000104.1 GCA_028696365.1 Methanofollis sp. | reverse complement strand
CCGGGAGGCTGCGCCCACCTAGTCACCGGCACCATCCCGCTCGGCACGATGCCGCGGACTTACGGCCGGCAGACCCTCTTTGTCGGTGACGCTGCCGGGATGGCCAAGCCCACCTCTGGGGGCGGAGTGTATACAGGAGTGCGTGCGGCGCGGCACGCCGCCGCAGTCGCGGTCTCGTGCTGCGAGGCTGGCGACTTCTCAGACCCCACCCTCGCCGCATATGAGCACCGGTGGCAGGCAGACTTCGGTAAAGAACTCACCCTTGGGATGCGCCTCTTCAGGCTGAGACAGGAACTCACGGCAGAGAAGGTGGACGCCCTCCTCAAGCCCCTCTCAGACCCGAGCATCACCGATCTCATCGTGAAGTATGGGGATATGGACCGGCCCGGTGAACTGGTCCGCAGGCTTATGATGAAACCAAAACTCCTGCGTGGGCTTGTAACCATTGCTGGGCCATCAGTACGCGTCATTTTGAAAGATATTGCATTTGGATCGAACTAGTAATACTTATATCCAATAGCGTGCTACGATCTTCTGATAGACATGCATATACCTGATGTGTTCATCCCACTCTGGCAGAGTGCGATCTACTGGGTGATCGCCCTTGTATTCATCGCACTTGCGCTGCGCTGGGCACGAAATGAACTGGACGACGAGAAAGTCCCCCTTATCGCCGTCCTTGCCGCCGGGATCTTCGCCATCCAGGCCTTTAACCTCCCGGTCGGCATGGGCACGACCGGCCACCTGGTCGGTGGAGCCCTTGCGGCTATCGTCCTCGGTTCGCCCTATGCGGCGGTCTTCGTCCTCACCCTTGTCCTCCTGGTCCAGGCAGTCGTCTTCGGCGACGGCGGGATCACCACGATGGGTGCGAACATCATCAACATGGGTGTCATCGGCGGGTTCGTCGGTTACTACTCCTTCCAGAGCATCCAGAAAGTCGCGAGAAATCCCTACCTCTCCGCAGGGATCGCCGCGTGGCTTGCCTGTCTCATCCCGGCCCTCGCCGCATCGGTCGAAATGTTCGTCGCCGGAACCTTCCCGCTCGTTGAGGGCATGATCGCCATGGGCACCTACCATGCCGCTATCGGGGTCATCGAGGCCTTCATCACGGCCGGTGCGCTCTATCTCATCGCCTCGGCGCGCCCAGAACTGATAGATACTTCTACGGGGGTGACGGTCTGATGGAGAACAAACAGTTCCTGGCGATCGGCCTCGTCGTGGCCATTCTCATCGGGGTCACGGCCGTCTTCTTCGCTGCAGGCGACCCCGACGGCCTGGAGAGCACGGCCATTGTCGTTCAGGGCGAGAAGGACCTCTTCGGCCCCACCCCTGAGGATGGCGACCCAGAAGCAGTCGGTCATGACGTCGGTTTCGAATACGAAGCCCCGATGCCAGACTATGCCATGGGAGATGACGCCGGCAAGATGGGCGAGGTCATCGCCGTCGTCGTAGGCATCATCCTTGCGCTTTTGATTGTCTTTGGTGTCGGCAAGGCGGTCACCGCCTCAAAACACTGAACATTTATCCTTTTTTGGAGATACTCTCTAGAATGCACATCATCGAGACCCGGGATCTTACCTTCGCCTACCCCAACCGCCCTCCCGCCCTCAACGGCGTGAACTTCACCGCGGGCCGGAAGGAAAGGGTCGCGGTGATCGGAGCGAACGGTGCCGGGAAGAGCACACTTTTCAAACACCTCAACGGGATCCTGAAGCCTTCTTCGGGTGAGGTGCTCGTCCACGGCGAGGCTGTCACGAAAAAAAATCTCCGCGAGGTGCGAAAGACCGTCGGGCTCGTCTTTCAGAACCCTGACGACCAGGTCTTCTCACCGACGGTCGAACAGGACATCGCCTTCGGCCCGACCAACCTTGGGCTTGACGAGGAGACGGTCGCCCACCGTGTGGAGAGCGCCGTCAAACTCATGGCCCTTGAAGACCTACGCGACCGTCCCCCTCACCACCTCTCTGGCGGGGAGAAGAAGAAGGTGGCTATTGCAGGGATCCTGGCGATGGAACCCCAGGTGCTCGTCCTCGACGAGCCGACGGCCGGACTCGACCCGCAGGGCGTCGCCGACCTGGTCAAGTTCGTGAACACCCTGCCCGAAGAGTTCGGGATGACCGTGATCTTCTCCACCCACCACCTCGACCTGGTCCCTGAACTCGCCGACTCGGTCTATGTGATGGACCACGGCCAGGTGGTGACCCACGGTTCAGTGCCCGAGATCTTCTCGCAGCCAGCCCTCCTCGAGCAGACTCGCCTCGAGGTCCCTGCACTCCAGCGGTTGATGCACGACCTGCGTAACGCCGGGGTGCCGATCGATGAAGGCTACACCTACGAGGAGGTCGTGGAGGCCTTCACTGCGGCATACCGGGGCCGGGCATGATCGAGAAACTCTTTGATATCGAAGAAGTGGCCCAGGGCAGCAGCATGGTCCACCGCTGCGACGCACGGGTCAAACTCATCGTCACCTTTGCGGTGATCATCGCCGCCGTGGCCCTTCCCTATACCACCGCCGCCTACCTCCCGTCCGCCCTCTTCCTCGTCTTCTTCGCACTCTTCTGGGCGGCGGCGCGTCTCTCCCCGACGATATACCTCAAGCGTCTTCTCCTCGTCCTGCCCTTTGGGTTCTTCCTCATCTTTTTCCAGATCTTCTTCACCAACCCGCACTATACCGAGTTCCACCCTCTTGTCACCCTCCCCCTCGGGATCCATATCTATGCCGAGTCAGTGGAGTTTGCGTCAATCCTCGGGATAAAATTCCTGGCCTGCATCTCCTTTATCATCCTCCTCTCTTCGACGACGACGATGCAGGGGATGCTTGAGGGTGCAGGCAGGCTCGGGCTCCCAGCCGAGTTCACCCTCATCATCGGGATGATGATCCGCTACCTCTTCCTCTTTGCCAGGATGTACCTGCGGATCGGTGCAGCCCTCCAGACCAGGTGCTTCGACGCCTTCGACCGTTCTCTTCCATACCGCTACCGCATGAAAATGCTCGCCTACACCATCGGGACGGTCTTTCTCCGCTCCTTCGAGCAGGGTGAGCGGACCTATACGAGCATGCTCTGCCGCGGCTATGGTCGTGATTCGCACCTTTTCATCACGAAAAAACCACTTCATAGAGGTGAGTGGGCCTTCCTTACCGCGAGTCTTGTGGCTGTCCCGGCCATCGCACTCCTTGGATGGATTATCTGAGGGGGATATATGTAATTCAGGCTCTGTAGAAACCCTCTGGCTGTCTCTCTCTGGCGAGGGACTTGCCGCCCGAACCCCCGCGCCAAGATAGGTCGTGGACGGCAGCGCTCTCGTCACAGTTGCCCATGATGCTTCCGACCTTATCGTGGTCCCCTGGGGTTCTGGGGTTCGGGGGCACGCCCCCGGCCAAAGAGATGAGAAGGCGGGTGACACACCTCTCCTCCACACAAGAGGTGAGGGTTTCTACAGAACTATTAGTCAGGATCTTCGATTCGTCCTTCCTCATGTGATGACGCGGGAAGGCGTGGAATCAGAGGAGCGTCTCAACAGAAGAGTTCTGCCGGCCCCCTGCCCTCTCCTACGGAGAGGGGATAGGCAGGGGAGGGGCGATGAGGGGCGGATTTCATCCCCGCAGTACTATTGTGAAGGAAAGGATCAGGATCTTGACGTAACTTTCCCGCCCCAATCACCATCCGGCGCAAACAGAGGGGAAGGCGTGCGATCGATCGGTGCGAGATAACAGCGTGAGTGATCAATGGGCCGTCAAGGTCGTCTTGCGCTACGCCCGCCTCGACGAGAGCCGCGGCCCTCATGACTGGATAGGCAGGGGTAGGGATAGCAGGTGTTCCAGCCCGCCGTTTTGTCGTGAAGTCAGTGATCGGGAAGTGCCTTGAAACTCAAGAGGCGCGAGAGAGGGAGGCGAGCGATCGGAGAACCATACCTTTTTTCAGGGACAACATCGTTCCTCTCTTCATGGAAAGCAGATTTGGCAGGGGGTTTGTGATCCCGCTCGTCGCCCTCAGCAGACATTTTGCCCTCTCACATGAGAAGGCCTTTCTTGGGGCGGCAGACCACCTCACTGAGATGACCCTCCCCGATCAATTCCGAGGCACCAGGGTCGAGGAACTTGTCACCCAACTCCGCACGCAAGTGATCTGGCACCAGCCAGGGGTCGCAGATGCCGAAGATGCCGAGGCGGTGAAGAAGACGCTGAACCGGTTGCTCGTCGAGATCGACCGAGGCCTCGGGATCGACGACCCGCAGATAGGGACCTATGAATGAGTGGCTCTGTAGAAACCCTCTGGACAGTTATCTCTGGTGGGGGGCTTGGCCGCCCCCGGCCAAAGAGGAGGGAAGGCGGGGGACACACGTCTCCCCCACACAAGAGGTGAGGGTTTCTACAGAGCCGAATGAGTATCTCTTGGGTTCTGTAAGAATAGAGGAGCGAGTGTAACCTAACCGCCTTCCCTCATGCTCTCGCCGTGGGCGAGTGCCGCCCGTCCCCCCCCTGGATGAAGATAGAGACAGGAAGGCAGAATACAATGGTTCTTGAAGAAGAGATGTGCCGTCCTCGACCTTTTCGTGCGGTGGGGGGACCGGGGGGTGCAACCCCCCCTGTGCGATTAATGGGGAAGGCGTGATGATCCTACGTGCCCCCCCTCCTGTCGCCGGGGCCTGATAGAAAGAACATGATCTCACACTGGCTCTTTTTGGTTTTCTTCACGTCCTCATATCTCTCATTCCCTGAGAGAAGGGAGACAAAAAAAGAGGGGGACCTTCCCCGGATTGGGGCGTACCCTATTTATTCTTCTTCATCAGCCTGGACAATGGCGAACCCGACAAGCCGGTCGCCCTCGCCCATCTTCATGACCCTGACTCCACGGCTGCCCCGCTTCTGGACCGAGATCTCAGAGACCTTCGTCCGCATCGCGATCCCTGAGGCACTCATCAGGATGATCTCGTCCTCGACCGAGACGGCCCTCGCCGCCACGACCTTGTCACCATAGATCAACTGGATATTTCTGACACCCATCGTGCCGCGGTGATGGGGCATGTACTCGTCGAAGGAGGTCAGTTTACCTGCGCCCCTCGCGGTGACCGTGAGGATATAGTCCTTCTCCACCAGGGCAAGAGAGACAAGCGAGTCTCCTGGCCGCAGCCTGATCCCGATCACGCCCTGGCTGTTGCGGTGGAGTGGCCTGATAGGCTCCTCGGTGAACCTGAGACTCTGACCCTTCGTGGTGGTCACGAGCATCTCCTGCTTCCCGTCGGTGATCTTCACATCCATCAGTTCGTCGTCATCCTTTAGTTTGATCGCCAGGATCCCGCTTGGTCTGGGATTGGAGAACTCTTCAAGCGGGATCTTAACGACCATCCCACAGCGTGTTGCAAAGAAAAGGAACCGCCCAGGTTCAAAGTCCCTGACTGGGATGATGGTGGTGACCCGCTCCTCTGGGTTCAGATTGAGGAGGTTGACGATCGCCTTCCCCTTCCCGGTGCGGACCGCCTCAGGGATGTCCCAGACCCGCATCCAGTAAATCCGGCCCAGGTTGGTGAAACAGAGGAGATAATCGTGGGTGTCTGCCACGAAGACATCGGTGACCACATCGTCCTCCTTGGTCGCCATCCCGATGACCCCCCGACCGCCCCGGCGCTGCTGGCGATACGTCTCCAGGGGGAGGCGTTTGATGTAGTTGGTGGCTGTGAGAGAGACCAGAGCAGGTTTGTCCTCGATGAGGTCGGCCTTGGAGATCTCACCTTCTGCCGCTGAGATCTTTGTCCGCCGCTCGTCGCCGAACTCTTCCTTGATCGCCACGACCTCTTTTTTGATCTCATTCAAGATATGGGCCCGGTCAGAGAGAATCTCCTGCAGACGCGCGATCTCTTTGCCAAGGGCCTCACGCTCGTCGAGCACCTTCTGCTGTTCAAGGGCCGCAAGACGACGGAGCTGCATCTGGAGGATGGCGTTCGCCTGGACCTCGTCGAGTCCGAACCTGGTGATCAGGGCCTCACGGGCATCGTCTGCGCTCTTCGACGCCCTGATCGCCGCGACGACGTCGTCGATACTCTCCAGAGCAAGGACCAGACCATTGAGGATGTGGACACGGTCCTGGGCCTTGCGCAGGTCGAACTCGGTCCGCCGGCGGACCACTTCGACCCGGTGGTCAAGGAAGTGCCCGAGCATCGCCTGCAGACTGAGCACCATCGGCCGCCCGGCAACGATGGCCAGGTTGTTGATCCCGAAGGTGGTCTCAAGGGGCGTGTGCTTGTAGAGCTGGTTCAAGATCACCTGGGGCATGGAGTCACGCTTGAGGTCGATGACGACCCTGATCCCCTCCTTGTCAGACTCGTCTCGGATATCGGTGATCCCCTCGATCCGCTTGTCCTTGACGAGGTTTGCGATCTGCTCGACAAGGTTCGCCTTGTTCACCTGGAAGGGGATCTCGGTGATGATGATCCTGGGGCGTTTCTTCCCCTCCTCGATCTCCGCAACCCCTCTGATGACACACTTGCCCTTCCCGGTCAGATAGGCCGAGCGGACCCCGGCTGTGCCCATGATCACCCCGCCGCCAGGGAAGTCCGGGGCCGGGATCTTCTGCATCAACTCCTCGACCGTAACGCCAGGATCGTCGATATAGGTGCAGAGGGCGTCGCAGACCTCGGTGAGGTTGTGTGGCGGCATGTTCGTCGCCATCCCGACCGCGATCCCTGACGACCCGTTGACAAGGAGGTTTGGCATCTTCCCTGGAAGGACCGTCGGCTCTTTCGTCGACTCGTCGAAGTTCGGGATGAAGTCCACTGTCTCCTTCTCGAGGTCGTCGAGCATCGCCTCGGCAAGAGGCCTGAGCCGCGCCTCGGTATATCGCATCGCCGCGGCAGAGTCGCCGTCGATGGACCCGAAGTTGCCCTGCCCTTCGACCGGCATGTAGCGGTACGAGAAAGGCTGCGCCATCTTCACCATCGTGTCATAGATCGCAGCATCGCCGTGCGGGTGATACTTTCCCATCACATGCCCAACGATACTTGCGCTCTTCTTGGTAGGTTTGTCGTGGGTATTGCCCATCTCCCACATCCCATACAGGATGCGACGATGGACCGGCTTGAGGCCGTCCCTCACGTCAGGGATGGCCCGGCCGATGATGACACTCATGGCATAGTCGATGTACGAGGACTTCATCTCGTTCTCGACCGTGACCGGGATCACCCGTCGCCCTTCGGCCATCTCAGATGTCAAGGTTCTTTACCTCCTGTGCATGCTTCTTGATGAACTCGCGCCGAGGTTCGACGTTGTCGTCCATCAGTTTCTCAAAGACCTCGTTCGCATAACTTGCGTCCTCGATCTGTACCTGTTTGAGCACCCGGTGTTCAGGGTCCATCGTGGTCTCCCAGAGCTGGCCGGCATTCATTTCGCCAAGACCCTTGTACCGCTGGACGCTCACGCCCTTCTCGCCCATCTCGGCGAGGGTCTCTTTCATATCTTCCTCGCTGAAGGTGTAGCGCTCTTTC